>CAYZIQ010000014.1:29672-33393 GCA_964478375.1 uncultured Chloroflexus sp.
CGTTCCACGTTGGCGCGATGCTCGTCGCGGCGCATGTCAGCCAGTACATCCAGCAGCGTCGACTCGAGCTGAGGCGTGTAATCCACAGCGAGATCACGGTTGGGATAATGGATAATGCCATACGGCGGACGTTTGCCATACGTCTTCTCGACCAGCAAGCAGTAAGCCGCCAACTGGAAGATGTGCGAATCGTAGGGTGCCTCTGGCGTACGCCCGGACTTGACCTCCACTGGGATGATCTTGCCGTTTTGCTCGAGCAGGTAATCCGGCTTGCCGGTAAGCTCCAGAAGACGGTAGTAGAGCGGCTTTTCGACCACCCCCCAAGCGTGCGTATCTGTATAGATGACGCGTCCGCCGGGAAGGCCGGAAGCTTTGCGCTGGCGCGAGGAGAGCCAGAAGAGGATGAAGGCGAGAAGGAGAAGGGCAAAAGCAAGGTAGAGCATGACAATTCACTTTGTCCCGTTGGCAGGTTGGAATGTTCGAACGTTCGAACATTCTAGCGTTCAGACGATTTTCATCGTGCAATAGGCCGCCAGCATTATCAGCGCAACCAGCAAAAAGATGAGTGCCAGTGCCCGCGTAAACCCGGCGGCGATGACTCTCCGCCCGTGGGCGCGATGGAGTTCCGTCCCGCCGGTCAGCTCGGCCTGGTTCTCCGGTTCGACGCCTTGCAGCCGGTACCACCAGGCGCGGGCGCAGAAAAGGTACGAACCAATCTCAGAAGCACGGATGGCGCGCATTCTACGAAAAATATCAGGCGGCCAGGATTTCCCTACCCCAGTTTTTATCGGCCAACCTAAACCAGATGAAAGCTAGCGGCGCGCCGCCCGTCAGCCACGCCCCAATCAGAGCATAACGCAGGTAGCGGAAGGTATACGCCAACAGGGAGGCGCCTTCCGGGAAGATGGCTTTCAGGCCGTATCGAATGATGAGGACACCAGCCACACCCAGCAGGTAACGCAGAACAAGCTGCCACCACAAACCGGAGGTTTTGAACCCACCCTTGCGGTAAAGCCAAACCAGGCCAAGTGCCAGACCGAAGAATGTTCCTGCAGTGGTCATACTGCCTTCCATGGTGACCGCGCTGACAGCGTACTCACCCCAGGCCTGCGGCGGCTGCCAACTCACGGCTCCCAGCCAGAAGAAGGGGATCAGCGGCAGCACAATCAAGACCAGAGAAGCCAGGAACGCCAGGAGGATTTGCTGGCCGGACGAACACTTCTTCAGCCAGGCCGTCAGCGGCTTCCAGAAACATACCATCAGCCACAGAAGCAAGCCGCCGATGAGCCAGCCGAGCAGCACATCATGCGGGAAATGGACACCTAGGTACAGGCGCGAGAGACCAATGAAAAAGATAATGATCACGGCCGTCAGCCAAGCCCACCATTTGCGGATACCTGCAGCTAAGATGCCCCATACGCTGATAGCATTTTGGGCATGGCCGGAAGGAACACCGAACGAGGTTTCCGTAGTCAGCCCCTTGACCTGGGTACTATACCAATATGGACGTGGGCCATGGAAAACCAACTTAAAGGTTTCGTTGATGCTGCCGCTGAGCATCAGTATGAATGCTACCTGAATGCCCAAACTGGAGTCTATGCACCAATAGAGCGCCGGCAGCACGAGCATATAGAACTCCTCTGTCCCCAAGAAAGAGAAGAACTTCATCGGCAGAGTCAGCCAGCCTCCCAGGCTCTGTAAGCCGACGATCAAATTGACCCCGCCATTCAGAATGGTTTCCATAGAACACCTCCTTCAGAATTGACGAATAAGTGACTTATATTGTACACTCAAAGCATGGAAAACGAATCTGCACGGTGGTGGGATTTTCCATCTGCCGCGATCTTGTTTATCGCCTTGCTCACCTCGGCCGGACGCCTGGTGGCGGCCGGCTGGACGCGTGGCTTGGAATCCGCCTCCTTCTTGGCCTGTTTTGGTGGCGTGTTGGGCCTGGCGCTTGGACAAAGCCGCTTCAGACGCGGGGCGGTGAGCCTGTTGGTACTTGGCTACAGCCTGTTTTTCATTCTGTGGGTCATTGGCGTGAGGCTATACGATGAGATCGCGTGGGGCGAACGCCTGGTCAGCTTGGGAGGACGACTGGTTGATGCGTTCCTCTTATTCATAAGCCGCCAGCCTGTCAAAGATCCCATTTTGTTCATTGTCTTCGCCTGCGTCGTTTTCTGGGCCTTGGGTTTGTCTTCCGGCTATGCGTTGACACGCCACGCCCGCTACCTGGCGGCTGTTCTGCCGGCGGGCATCATCCTGTTCCTCGTCCAGTTATACGACCCATACGTGCCGGAGCGCACCGGCTTCTTGGCGTTCTATTTCTTTCTATGTCTCGTCCTTTATGGGCGGCTGAATTACCTCCGCAAGCGCAGCTTCTGGCAGGAACAGCATGTCAAGCTTTCGTCCGAATCGGCCACAGACCTGAACAGCACGATGCTGGTCGCAGCTGCCGTTTTGATCTTCCTGGCGTGGGTGACACCCTCGCCGTTGCATCCGATCGAGGCCTTGAATGATCTTTGGGGGCGGACCGCCAAGTTCTGGCAGCCTGTCCTCGACGATCTGGGCAACGCCGTCGCTGGGCTGGAGGGCAGAACGATCGGTGTTAGCTACGATTATTATGGTGATACTTTGGAACTGGGACGAGACGCCGCCACAGGCGATACGGTCATCTTCACCGTGCTGGCGCCTTCGCCGAAGGAAGTGGCTCGCTACTATTGGCGTGTGCGAACCTATGACCAATACGAAAAAGACAAGTGGAGCAGTTCCTTCTCAAGCCTCGTGGATTATTCCCCTGATCAGGTACCACTAATACCCCCGAACGGTAGCTGGATGAACGCGGCCGAGTACACCTTCAAAAGCACCCAGCCGTTGATCACCACACTTTTTATGCCGCCCAATTCGATCTGGGTTAGCCGGCCGGGCAAGATGCTCTTGGCGCCTGCCTCGGATACCAGGCTGGACCCTATCCTGTTTCGCGCTACCCCCGCTATTCGTGCCGGTGAGACATACCGGGTGCAATCCCTCGACTTCGACCCCACCGAAAAACAACTGCGCGAAGCTGGTACGATCTACCCCACTTGGGTGGCTGAACGCTACCTGCAAGTCCCGTCCAACCTCTCGCCGTGCGTCCTCGAGCTGGCTTTGGAATTGACCGGGAACGAGGCCACGCCTTATGACAAAGCCGAAGCGATCACGAGCTATTTAAGGAGTGAAATCCTTTATACCAAGAACGTGCCCGACCCGCCGCTCGGCCGCAATACATTGGAATGGTTCCTGCTCGATTACAAACAGGGTTACTGCAATTATTACGCCACGGCCGAAGTAATCCTGCTGCGTGCGGCCGGTATCCCGGCGCGAATGGCTGTGGGGTTTGCCCAAGGGGATTGGAATGTCGGCCAGCCGGGGTTATGGTCGGTGCGCATCAGGGATGCACACGCCTGGCCGGAAGTCTATTTTCCAAATATCGGCTGGGTGCAGTTCGAGCCGACCGCTTCCCAACCGCCGCTCTACCGTCCCAGTGGCATGGAAGCTGAGGCAAATGCCGCTATCCTCCGCACGCCAATCGCCGAAGAGGGGGATAACCTGCCCCCCGAGGCCAGAGGAAATGCCCAAGATCAGTCAACTGGCGCCGGGGCCGTCAGGGGCTGGCGGCTTCTCTGGTGGCAAGCCACGCTGCTGGGACTGTTGGTAACGGTCGTTTTGCTGAGTATTCTAG
>CAYZIQ010000015.1:0-10603 GCA_964478375.1 uncultured Chloroflexus sp.
TTGGAAGCCGCAAGCCAGAATCCCAGTCCTGCGAGAAGCCAGCGGTGATGCACCGATCCCCACCAGCCGAGAGCGAGGCAGCCTATGATAAAACCTGTGATCTGTCCCAGAAACAAGCTGCAGAACGCTTGGAATGTAAGCAGCGTCAATGCCGTGTGTCCGCCGAAAACGCGCGTCGCGAAGAAGATGCAAGCGATGTTGAGGAGCGCCCAAAGGATATATCCCAGAGTGTACGGTAACTTCGCCCATGCCCAGAACAAGGGGAGAAGCCAATCCGCATAATAATATTGTGTAAGATCACCCCCGGCAGTTTCGATATAGATGTTGTAATCGTAGGGCAAGAAACCGGTCAGAGCGTGCACCCAAACAAAGATGATTACTGCAGCGACGGAAAAGGCGAGTGCAAAGAATTCTGCGAGCGAGAGTCGGGCACGCAGACGGGCATCTATTTCGGCTACTGCAGTGAATTCGGCATGTTCAGTAAGGAAGAAAGCTATGCGGTTTGTTTTACTCAGTAAAGCCTATTGCTTTCGAGAACTTGCGCAGTTCAGGATGGTTGGGGGACCACACTCCCGAATCCGTTTCAACCGCGTAACTTCTAACTTACTTGCGGGATGGGTGGCATCGAAAGTTAGATGTAGAACCTCATCGGGTCAATTTCCTCACGCAACAGGCGCAGTTCCTCTGTGCTAGGCGGTTCATTCGCTCCGACCTTTTCCGGCATGACCAGCTCGAAGCCAGTATTCGCGACCACCTCCTCGACTGTCACGCCTGGGTGCAGGGCCTTGAGCCTCATGCGGCAGTTTCCGGGGTCAAAGTCCATCAGCGCCAGCGTAGAGACCACGTAAGCCGGCCCGGTGCCGGGCGGCAGTCCAGCCGCTTCGCGCGCCCCTGGGCCGGTCAGGAAGCCGGGCGTGGTGAGGAAATCCACTTTGGGGACGAAGCGGCGGGCGTCGTGTTGCATGATGGCAATGGTCCGCCAGCAATGGCTGCCCACGTCGTTGCCGCCGCCGCTGCCTGGCAGGCGCGCTTTGGGGTGTTCGTGGTCGCCGATGGTGACGCTGTTCAGATTGCCGTAGGGGTCAATTTGTGCGCCGCCCAGGAAGCCGTAGTCAATGAAGCCGCGCTGGGCAGTCTCCATCGTGTCGCAAATGCCGAGGGCGGAGATGCCCTTGTGGAAGGTGCGCGCCTCGCCGACGGCGCGCGGCAGCTCTTCCATGATCGCGCCCGTCCCACCGAACTCGAAGACTGGGACGAGATTGGGGGCGGTAGTCTTTGCAGCCAGCATGGCAGCTAGCATAGGGATGCCCGTGCCGATGAAGCAGGTTGTTCCATCCTCGAAAAGACGGGCGGCCACGCAAATCATCAGTTCAGTCTTGGAATAGGTTTGTTCGGTCATCATTGTCTCTCCAAACAAAAAGGGCACAACGTAATACGAAGGAATCCTTTGTGGACACAAAGAACATCACGCTCTTTGCGCCCTTCGTGCTTATATCCTTTTCTCTCGCGATTCGGTACATTCCTTCAGGCGTTCTTCGCCGATGAGTCTCAGGTACTCATCGTGATTCTCGACGCCAAAGACGTACTTGTCGAGATAAGCCCTGGCCCCTTCCGCGGTCTTGCTCATCTCGACCCATTCCTTGATAGCTTCTTCGTCTCGTCCGTATAGGTAGGCCATCTCACCGGGATACGAGCCGTAAGGTGCATGTACGACTGCGTCTACCAGGTAATAAGGAATGACCGTGCGATCTGGGTATTTGCGGATCTCCTCGGTGGGGATGATCTCTTCGGCGCTGATGATGAGCCGCTTGCAGGCGCGCGACATTTCCAGGGCAAAGCCGCTGATGCCCTCGATCTGGCAGTTGCCGTATTTATCGGCGCGGTGGACGTGGATGAGGGCCACATCCAGGATCAGTGCGGGCAGCAAGGCCACCTTAATGCCGGTGAACGGGTCTTCGACGACCTTGGCCGCGCTGTACTTGAGCATATCCGTGCCGAGCATGGAACGGGTCGGCAGGAAGGGCACGCCCATGGCAGCGGCCTTCATGCGCCAGGAAATTGAGGCATTCGACCACTCGACGCAGCTTTCGACCTGGCCGGATTCGACTGCTCGGCGTAGGCTAGGCGGGATGCCATAAACCTCCAGGCCGATATAGGTGATGTCCAGCTTCTTGACGATGCCGGCGGCCAGCCACAGGTCCAGCTCGAGCACGCCCTGTCCGCAGACGCGCAGGTCTTTCTTGCCCTGCCGCACCACCTCGCGTGCCAGCGACATCGGACAGCGTACGGTGCCATATAACTCGGTGCCGATGTAGCAGCCATCGTAGACGAACTGGCGGATGGCTTCCTGCTCGGTCATGCGTTTGTCCACCAATTTACGTGTCTTCTTGGTGCGGTTCCACTCGCGGAATTCGTCCAAGTCGAAGGGTTGAATGAGCTCTTTGATACCGGATTCCAGAATTTGCATGGCTTCTTCTCCTGGGATTGAGTCTTTTTTACTCTTCGGGGGGGACGATTTTTTCCAATGCAGCGATCAACGGCGGCAAATTGTTCTGGAGGATATCCCAGATTACATCGAACTCGATTGCGTCATATTCGTGGATCGCAACGTTGCGCGTGTTCGTCATCTCCCGCCATGGGATGCTGGGAAGTTTCTTCTTCGTCTCGGATGAGATTCTATTCGCCGCTTCCCCAATAATCTCCAAACGGCGCATCACAGCATCCTGGCAAAGCATATCCTGGTGAAAGTCACTCAGTGTTTTGCCTTGCACGTAACTGAGCGCGGCCTTCGCCGATTCCAGAATATCAAGCAGGTAGGCATCATCGCGCTGCATAGAACACCTGGGCGGATTCTAGAATGGCCTTGCGGCGGATGTAATTCTTGCTTGCTTCTATTCCTTTGAAGGTGAGCAAGTCCACCTCCCGGCCAAGAATCTGTTTCAACTCCTCCTGCATTCTAAAGAAAGCCAGACCCGGCGTTTTGCCCGGCTCAAATTCCACCAGCACGTCCACATCGCTGGCGGGACCAAAATCCTCGCGCAAAATAGAACCAAAAAAAGCCAGTTTGCGAATATGATGCTTCTGGCAAAATTTGGCGACCTTCTGGCGGGGGATTTTGATCTTTGGCTCGGTCATATCTCTGATTATAGCAAAGAAGGCTGACCGTGAGGCTATTGCTTCTCCAGCCAGGCCTGGATGGCTTCGCGGTGCTCCCTGTAATGCCAGTTCATGTTGGCAGCCACACCTTCCCACAACGGACCCATCGGCCAGGTATCGGTATAGGTGGTTTGCAACTGTCCTTCGCTCAGGCTTTCGACCAGGGCCAGGGAAGCGCGGTACGACTGGCGGAATTCCTCCAGTACGTCAGCCAACGGCTTGTCCTTGACCTGGGCGTAAGTTTTGGCGTTCATGCGCTCCACGTCCCAGGGGAGAGGCACCTCGGGAGCTTCGCCGCGCAGGCGGCTGCCAGTCCAACTCAACATGCGCCGTTCCCAGGAGGAGATGTGCGCCAGCACATCTTTGACCGTCCACTCACCGGATGCGCCGGGCTGAAGCATCTGGTCGGGGGTTAGGGCGGCGATCACTCCTTCCAGCCGCTTTCGCTCGACGCGGATTTGGGCGAGGAGTTCAGGTTTGGTGATACGTTCGACTTGTTCGCTCATTTTTTGTACGTTCCCATCAACTCAGCATAGCCTAAGATGTGGCCCTTCATGGCTTGCGATAATCGGGAGGCGTTCGCTCGAGAGGGCAGGTCGAGCAAGACATCGAGGGCATAGAATTTGAAGAAGTAGCGATGCGTGCCTGAAGGCGGGCAGGGACCGCCATAACCCGTTTTTCGCCAGGAGTTTTCTCCTTGCAGGCCTCCGTCGGCAAGTTGAGCGTCGGGGTGGACATTTTCTGGAAGGCCGCGTGCTGAGGTGGGTATGTTGTAGAGCACCCAGTGCACCCAGGTCCCGGCTGGAGCGTCCGGATCATCCATGATCAGGGCAAAAGACTGCGTCCCGGCAGGGGGATCGCCCCAGGAGAGCGGAGGCGAGATGTTGATGCCGGTACAGGTGAACCTGGCTGGGATGGGATTGCCTTGTGTGAAGGCAGAGCTGGTGATCGTAAGAGACATAGTTCCCTCCGGTATGGTCGGCTCGACAGGGTTGCAAGAGACAAGAAGCAGCGTCAAGCCGGTTACGATAAGAAGCCACAACTTCATGGTTCTCTCTTTGAATCCTAAATTATTGCTAATATTTTCTTGCCAAATTCTTCTGGCTGGCTGCGCTCAATAGCCAGGTTTGAGGCATTGTGAAAGACAAGAAATTCACGCATGGCGGCAGCTACACCGACAACCAGTTCTTCGTCTGGCTTGATGCCCGCTTCCAGGCACAGGGCTTTCAGGCGTAGCGTACCGTCTTTGCGTTCCAGTTTCGGGTCGAAGCGGCCAACCAGCCGATCCTTGTGCAGGATGGGCAGGCAGAAGTAGCCATAGACGCGTTTTGGCGCGGATGCGTAGGCCTCCAACGCCTGGTGAAAACCCCAGAACATCTCATCGCGGCGCGTGGCCCAGAAGAGACTGTCGAACGGGCTGAGGAACGTGATACGTTGAGCGCAAAGCGAATCGTCGGCGGCTTGCTGGAGCAACGAGAGACTGTCACGGTGGATGAGCAGGTCAGCGGTTTTGCCATTGGCAAGTTGACCTTGGATTGGGATGAGGTTGCCATCTTTGACCAGCGACTCGATATGCGGCTTGGAACGTGAAACTTTCATCCAGGTGTAATCGCCCGCCTGCCGCGCGGTGCAGACGCCCAGCGCCTTCGCTCCGCGCTCGACCCAGAACCGGTCGCGCTCTTCGGGCGTCGGCTCGTGGATATCCACCCAATCCGGAAGGACGCGCTCGGTCAAATCGTAAACCTTCTGGAATTTGACGCGCTCGGCAATCATCACCTCGCCAATGGAAAAGAGATATTCCAAAGCGTACTTGGCGGGTTTCCAATCCCACCAGCCGGAGCGCGGGCCGACGTTATTCTCGAAGTCCGAGGGCCGCGCCGCGCCTTTCTGATGCAACTGTTCGCGCGCCAGTTGCAGCGCCGAGGCGCTGCCCGGCCGTGCCAGCCAGACGTTGGTCATCTCGGCCGGGTTTTCGCGCAGCCTCCGCTGGTGCGGAAGTTGGTAGCGGTACTCGGTCAGCGGGATATAGCAGGCGGCGTGCTGCCAGCCCTCGAACAGACGACGATCCTCGGGTGATGACAGGGCATCCAGGTCGGCGGGATCGTAGTTCCCAAGGCGGCTCCACAAGATAAGATAATGGCTGCGCTGGACGACGCTGATCGTGTCTATCTGCGCACAGCCGATTTGGTTGAGAGTGCCGTAGATGGCATTCCGCGTAGGCGTTGTTGAGGCGCCTGCACTGCTTGCACTGCCTGCCCTGCCGTCCCCCGCACCTGCGGTTCGGGGCAGGTGTCGCACCGGCGTGCCGCCGTTGCTCGCGGCACGCTTGCACCTGCGCACACTTGCCCCGGACGCAAGTGTCGGGGAGTGCAGGCGAACGGTGGCGGTCAGGCCAGGGAGCGAAGTCGAAGTGAGCGTAGTCGAAGTGCCATTGGCGGTATGCAGGCCTTGGGTCCGGAGCGCAACGGCGCGCAGGGCGGGGAGGGGATAAACGGTCATCAGTCAGTAGTCAGTTTGCCAATGACAGAGGCGCGAAAGGGGTGAAGTTCAGCCATCATGACGTTGGCTTTGACGGAGGGGTCGTTGAACATGAAGGCGCTGGCAGCCTGCTCGTTTTCGGCGCGAAAGACAACCAGGCCAAAGGTCTCGTCGGTGCATGGCCCGGCCAGCAGGACAATACCCTCTTTGCTCGCCTCTTTGAGATACTGGAAATGCCCTTCCATGATGGCGTCTTCCTCGGTGGTTGGGGCGTCGAAAGAGCCATGGCGGATAGGGTGAATGAGGTAAATGTATTCGGGCATGGGTTTTTGCCCTCACCCCTTGCCCCTCTCCCGATTTCGGGAGAGGGGTTGGGGTGAGGGAAGCTAATCTGAGAATGCTCCCGACCAGGTTTCGAAGCGGCGGCCTTCGCGTTCGTCGTCTTTGAAGAACGCGAGGTAGGTGAGTACCTGATAAGGGACGAATTTCTGTTCTTCGGGTTTGAAAACGGCCAGATCGTAATAGGTATGCCAGGTGCCCGAGTTCAGGTACATCTGGTTGGTCGGGCGCGGCATGGAAGGGATGGAATCCAACGGGACGGTCTCGTGGTGGTGTGTGTGTCCGTAAACGATAAATTGAGCTGTGCGGTTGAGAAAAGCGTTCTCTTTCAGGGCATGTTTTGCGAAGGTGATCTCTCCAGCCCCAAATTGCTTGCGGATCCAGACAACTACATCGTCAATGTTCTTGAACGAAAAGCGGTTGGTAAGCTTGACGATCAGCTCCAGCCCATCCACGATGTCGAGTTTGAGCTTTTGGTTGGCTGCGCGCACGAATGGCAGAGCCAGGAACTCGTCACTCACTTTATCCCAGACTTCTTTGATCTTCTTCTGATCGGCCTGGCTGACGTTATTCTGCCGCAACTGACCGCTGATCCACAACGGCGTGGCCAATGCCGGACGGACGTTCACCAGCTCGCGCAGGCCTTCGATGATCCCCGACGGCAGCTTTTCTCCCAGGCGTTGCTGCGCCACGACCGGGAAACGGTTGAGCACCTCGACGGCGAAAGCGTCCCCCAGCGTGGCGGCACTTCGACCTCTGTCTCTGCAATAGTTGAACGAGTCATACATGTCGCCGTGCTGGGCGTAGATTTTATAATTAGTGAACAATCGCTGGAGCGTTTGCGAATCTTTGACTTCGTGAGGAAAAGGCGATTTCGGATTCGCCAGGCCCATTGCCTGGATGATCTCTTGACGGATTTGATCGAAGGCCTGACCGGGGATGTGGTAGTACCAGTCGTGGTTGCCAATCATATAATGGATGCGAACGGGAACCGGCACCTGTTCTTTGGCATCCAGCGCGGCACGACCGCGGCTGTCTGCGGGTGGCAGGCGGACGAACTGCCCCTCGGCGGTAGCTCGTAGGATGCTTATGGCTTCGGCGTTGTACTTGAGGATAGCCTGGGTGATGGCAAGAACCTTTGTCGCGTACTCCGGCGCGTGGATGTCCGTCCACGGGCGCACGTAACCCGGCTCGCCTGGGTTTTTATCCAGCCACAACCTGGAGTGCAAAGGATCGAGGATGTCGCCCAACAGCACGATGTCAATGCCTTCTAGGGGACGGTAGCGCTTGTCTGCTCGCCAGGAGGCGTTAAAAGCCAATTCATTTAGCCGGGCGGCGAAGAGGCGGAAAGCGCTGGCAGAGATGGGCTTGCCGCAGGTGCCATCTACCAGGTGAAGGTCGCTGATGACGATTAACATTAGGTGCCTTCCCACGAAAGCCGGTATTCACTTTCTGTTATGAACTGATCGAGGCTTTCTGATAAGAGCATCTTCGCGCCGCATGCCCTGTTCCGTCCTGCCCCGGACGGGACAGCACTGGCGCAGGCAGGGCGGAAAGTTTCAAACACCTCTATTATAGCCTGAACTTGGCTGTGAGACGCAGAACAAGGAGGATTGCCCCCGCTGCCAGCAAAATCCAAATGACAACAATAACTGCTGCTGCGGCCCGGTTCACGCGGCGCCCCGGACCTGAGGCCTGATACGCGTTTTCCCGCGCCTCGTTCATCACTTTTGGCGGGATCAGCTTCAGCGATAGCCAGATTCCTAGCGGGATGATGACGAGGTCATCCAGGTAGCCGAGGATGGGGATGAAATCGGGGATCAGGTCAATCGGGCTGAAGGCGTAGGCTACGACAGCCGCCGCCCAGATTTTGGCGTACCAGGGCGTGCGCGGGTCGCGGTAAGCCAGGTAGAGGGCGTAGGTTTCGGTTTTTAGATTTTGAGCAGCATCTTTCCAACGGGTGATCATATGATGTGTTCGGGTATAATACGAATGTCAAAGGAGATGCTTATGTTTAAACCAAAACATCTTACTTTCGAACAACTCAGCGAAAAATTACGCTCTTATGAGAAGAAATATGGATATTCGACCATCGAATTTTATCGCCGTTTCCAGGGCGGTGAATTAGGCGATGGAGACGATATGTTGATGTGGGCGGGCTTTTATCATCTTTACCTGACTTCACTGCCGATTCGCCAGTTTATGCAGAGCGAGATTGCTTCGGCGTGAAGATTGACGACTATTTTGCCAACCTTGAGCGCATCCTGCGCGAAAACGTTCGCGTCAGCCGGATAGAAGAACCAATCAACTGTTTGGCCTCGGACGACTATAATGGCCTTCTCCGTTGCCGTATCCTTTTCTGGGATGATTCCTATCTGGACATTTATGAGGTGGTCAGCACTGAATTAGGCTATCCAGTGCGATTACATTATGCCTATACATACATCCGCCAAGGACAATGTGCTTTCCGCTATGATAATGCGCCTCACCATCCAGAAATAGCAACTCACCCACACCATAAGCATATTGGCGCTGCTGAGCGGCTTGTCCCCGCAGACCAGCCGGTTTTGCAGCAGATTTTCGAAGAAATAGGGAAATTCCTGGTATAGCTGAGGATAACTTTTATTCCTCCCCACCATCATCTGCTGCTGTTGGCTGGTCCACCCGCACTACTTCCCCGTGGACGTTGATCACGACCCGGAAACCCACCATGCCTATGTAGGCGCGCCCCTCTTCGGGGATGCCTGTTTTCAAGACATTTTCGAATTGCTGGTCAATGTTTTTGAGCTGATTCTCGATCATGGCTTTCGAGAAGATATCTTCCGTGCCGAGCATTTTGGCGGTTTGCTCGCTGAGCAGGTCTTCGTGGCCACTGATCTGTTGGCGCATCATTTCCAGCACCTGGCGGTCCACTTTCTCGGATGGGATGTGCCGGCGGAAGCCAGCATCGTCCACCACATAGCACGGCTCTTCTCCCACGTAGGCCGCCTCGACTGAGCGGCCGTTTTCATCTACCACTAAACCGGCAAAGAGGGGTTGTCGAGGCATGGCTAACTGCTTCTCCGTTTCCCTTCGATAATCGCCAATAGAACGCCAGCGGCAATGCCCAGACGGCGATCCAGTTTGTTGGCGGTATCCATGCTGAAGTCCAGGGTCATCTGGTAGGCGAAGGGGTTGAATTTCTGGCGCAGGTCGGCCACGCGCTCGTCGCCGATGGTGATATCATAGTTCTGGGGCAGGAACGAGCCGAGCAGGAAACGGCGCAGCAGCGCCTGTCCGACGCTGTCCTCGAATAGCATCCCGATGGGTTGGTCGGCGGCATCCAGCACTTCCCACTCGTCGCGCAGCATAGAACGGAAGCCCTTACGGCGCAACACGCCGACCTTCTGGCCGCTGGCCGCTTCAATCACGTCGTAAGCAGCCGAGAAGTCAATGATATTGCGCGCCTGGATCAGGAGAAGCTCCTGTGTCTTGCTCTCATCGTTGAAGACGCGGATGTCTTCGCGCAGGCGGAACATCTTCTGCTCGACGTAAAGCGCCAGTTCGCCGTTGGGATTGTAAAAGCGCAGCTTGCCTGTCAGGGCAAAGACCTGGCGTTTGAGCAAATAATTAGACCATGAAAAAGCGGGATTCATTGGGCCTCCTCTTGGGGGTATGTTCGATGACCTGTACTTTGGTGCCGGTGCCGGGTTCATAGACGTAGCGCTGGTCAAGCGGGACAACTGGTAGAGTCCAGCGGTAGAGCCATTTGGCGGCTTGCGGCGAAAGGTTGACGCAGCCGTGACTGTGCGGCGTCCCATAATCATTATGCCAGAAGGTGCCGTGGATTGCAACTCCATTTTCGGTGATGTAACAATCCCACGGCACGCCGGTCAGGTCGTAGGCAGCGGCATCGCTCTCGCCGCCGACCATGTGGGCGGTGGGACGTTTGTGGAAGGTTTTGAACCAGCCGGTTGGCGTGGCGAACTCGTTCTTGCCGGTGGAAGCGCGCGCCCGAAAAACCTGCCTTTCGCCCTCAAAAGCGACCACGGCTTGCTCGTCCAGGCGGACTTCGATGTACTTGTCTTCTGGCGGCACATCGGGTGAGAGGGGCGTCAGCTCATTGGCTGGCAGGATGCGGACGTTGTATGGGCGGATGTAATAGTAAGCGGAATATAGGTGGTCATAAGCGCGGTACCACAGGCTGCCGTCGCGCTTGTCCACGGCGATGTCCTTGATCCAGTGCGTGGTTGCGTAATATAACCGTGCACCCGGAAAGGGGGTGCGGTTGATCCCCCACCACGATTCCGAATACGGGACGGTGATCTCGCCGACCGTACCCGCTTGGGGTAGTTCTGTGACAACTTCGTTGAGACGGGTCTCTACTGGTTGGATGCCGCCAGAGTAGACATAGCCCTGATCGCCGATGCGGAACCAGGTGCGGTTGTAATCATCCAACTTCCCACCCGTCACCTGCTCGCTGATGTCCAGCACGGTATCGCGCCGGAAGGTGCTGATCTTGTTGCCGCTCTTGGAGGGCGCATTGTAGACCGGAACGCTGTTATAGGCGACGCGTCCCTGCATCGTGCTGGCTGCTTGCGTTACGCCTGCACTGCTTGCACTGCCTGCCCTGGCGGTCAGGCCAGGGAGC
>CAYZIQ010000015.1:10703-32401 GCA_964478375.1 uncultured Chloroflexus sp.
TGGAGTCCCGAGCCCAGGAGTCCAATCAGCCCCGCCGCGCTCAGTTTGAGAAAATCGCGCCGGGAGATCGCGTCGCCTCTATTCAAAAACGTCCACTCCCGTGCCGTACTTTTCGTAGACCATTTGCTCGTTTGGCGGGACGACCGGCTGAGTCCAGCGGTAGAGCCATTTGGCTGCCTGAGAGGTCAGGTTGATGCAGCCGTGGCTGCGCGGGTGGCCGAAGTCGTTGTGCCAGTACGTGCCGTGCAGGGCAACGCCACTCTCGGTGATGTAGGAGACCCAGGGCACGCCGGGCAGATCGAAACCGTTGGAAGCCAGATCGCCGGCGGCCATGTGCCGGAAGGGGCGTTTATGGTAGGTCATGTGATGTCCCACCGGTGTGGAGTAGGTGCCGTTGCGGAAGCGCCCGCCCGAGGCGATGCGCGCCATGAAGACGGGATTCTGATCCTCGTAGGCGATAGCAACTTGCTCGTTTAGGCGCACCTCGATGCGCTTGAGCTGGCTGGGGAAATCCGGTGAGAGTGGAGCCAGTTCCTCGGTTGGGACAATGCGCAGGTGCTCCGCCTGGGCATAATAGTAAAACTTCCACTTGTCGTCGTACACTTTGTACCAGGGATTGCCGTCTGTGTCCTGTACCAACCCGACAGCCCAGTGGGTGGTCTCGTAGTAGAAGCGGTAGGCGAACTCCTTGTCCTTTCCCGCCTCCCAACGGGCATCGGTATAAGGGACGGTCACCTCGGCTAACGCGCCTTCTTCCGGCAAAATGTTGATTGGTTGGTTGAGCACCGTCCGCACCGGCTGGATCGCGCCAGAGTAGGCGTAGCCGTCCTCGCCGATCTTGTACCAGACGCGGTTGTAGGCCGTTTCATCCTCGCTGATGACGATGCTAGCGATCGGCAGGACGACATCGCGCCAGTAGGCTTTGACCACCTGGCCGGTGAGGGCCGGCGTATCGTATACGTTGAGCGTAGCGGTAGTGACGCGGCCTTGCTGGTCTGAGGCGAACTGGGCCAAGGCCGGTTCGAGGTCGAGCTGCGGCAAGAACAGGCCTAGCAGCCCCGCGCCGGTCAGTTTCAGGAAATCGCGCCTGGAAAGGATATGAGAGGGAGGCATTTCTGTTGACGAACTATTTCAGAGCTTTCTAAAAAATGTTTCGCACTTCGCCTTCGCTCAATGCCCGCTTAGGGCGAAAAGTTTCGATGGTAGGGTGGGATTCCATCCTGCCTAATAATGTATGTTCACCAACGTGCCAATCGAGGCGAAGTTGTATAGCCACTCCGCGTCGGGGATGCTCAAGTTGACACAACCGTGGCTCATCGGCGTACCGAAATTGTGATGCCAGTACGTGCCGTGCAGGGCGTATCCCTTGTAGAAATACATCGTATACGGCACGTTCGGCAGGTAATAGCCTGGGCCGGACATGTTGGCATAGAGTAACTTTATGTAAATATGGTATTGCCCGGTGACGGTCGGATGCTGCCAGATGCCAGTAGAGACGATGAAGCTGTTCACCACCACGCTGCCCTCGTAAGCATAGACGCGCTGCTGGGAAAGGTCCACGTCAATCCAGTGTTCGCCGTCTCCGCTGGGTAAGGGTACAGGCGTAGGCGGTTCATACGTGGGGGGTATTACTGGCGTATCGGTCGGCTGGGGGGTTGAGGTGGGTGTGAAAGTCGGCGTCGGCGTGGATGTGCTCGTTGGCGTGGGTGATGCGGTCAGCGTGGGTGTATTCGTTGGCGTGGGGGTAAAGGTCGGCGTATAAGTCGGCTTGAGGACCTCCGCCGCTGCGCCAGGCAGGGTGGGCGTCGCTTGGGGCAGGGAGATGTTCTGCCGGATGAAAGCCAGTGCCGGCGAGGCGTTCCCCGGCCAGGCGGCCCAAGCAATGGTGACGCAAGCCAGAACGAGTAGCAAGGGCAGGAAGGAACGCCGCCGCGCTTCTAGGGTCCTCCCTGGGATGACAGGCGGCTGGCCATGGGTTCCACCTCGATCGAACCTTGCCTTTGCCGACGCGCTGGGCTGCGTCTGCGCGCTGCACGCGGTAGTTGAATGTTTGGCCTCCTCCTGCCTCAGGCGTTGAACTGCCCAGCGCATCCCCTGGCGGGCGCGACTGCTTTGCGGGTTGACCTGCAGCGCATGTTTCAGGTAGGCTACACTGGCCTGTGGGCTGGCTAAAGCGGCCAGGATCAACCAGGGTTCCTCCAGCTCTGGGGCGGCCGCTGCGGCGAGTTCGGCCCAGCGGCGGGCGGCCTGACGGTGTCCGCGTTGCAGTTCCAACTCGGCGTTTTGGAGCGCCTGGCGTGCAGAGTTTGGGTCGCGGTTCATGGGTTGGTGGGTATCGGCGTGGGTTCGATGTTCTCGTTATTGACATAACACATGACCCCGGCTACGATGCCGTCAGCGATGATGCCGGGATGTTGGGTCAGGATGTCGTAATCCAGATAGAGGAAGCCGGTTTCGATGATGGCGGCGGTAGTGCGCGGGTCAATATCCCGGAAGGCATGATAATCCTGCATGTTTACTGTAATGCTGCCGGGGTGGAGAGGCAGCCCCGTGGCATGCTGGTAACGGTCAATCAGGCAGGCGGTCAAACGGGCGGTCAAATTGGCGTCGCGGCTGTAAGTGCTCGCCGCGACTTTGAATCCAGTCGCTTGGTCATTGACGAATGTGCACGAGTCATTGTGGATGGAGATCAGCGCGACGGCCTGATAACCATCCAGACGTTGATCGAATTCCTGTAACAGGTCTACCTGGAAACCCTGGGCAGTCAGTTTTTGCTGAACCAGGTTGGCGATGGTCAAGTTGATCTGCTGCTCGTTTGTGCCATTATCGCAGACTGCGCCCGAATCGTAACCCCAGTGCCCGGCAACGATTCCGATGCGTTGCGTCTGCCCTGGAGTCGGGATGGCCGGATTGGCGCCCGCCTGAGGGGTGAGCAGCAGGGTGAATCTTTCACCCAGGCCACCCGTCAGCATCTTCGGCGAGAAGCCGGTGAACAGGGTCGCCAGCAGGATGGCGACGCTGAACGTGGTCTGCAAGACGCGCCCGGTGCGGATTCGCTCTGGCGGGCGAATTCTTTCTGGTGGTGGCAGAGGCGGAGGTGGGGGCAGGGGCGAAATTTCCATATCCACTGCAATAGTACCTTAATTTACCTCTGAATAGCAAGCCTTTTCTATAGGTGGTTATCTGCATCCGTTTGTGCCCATTTATAGGGAATTTATACCCTCTTCGAGGGGGGATTTTTGCTACTAGGGAGTCCAATGCATCTGATAAGTGCGCATTACGTAGAAAATAGCTTGACGCAAGTCTCTCCCACGGGTATGATGAAGTCAGGAGGTAGCCGATGAGCGAGAAACTTACGCAGGAAGAGAAGCAACTGCTCTTGAAACTGGCCCGCCAGGCGCTCGAATCGGGCGTGCGCGGCCAACCCTTGCCGCCCCTCGATCCGCCCACGCTGACGCCGGTTTTGCGCGCCGAAGGCGCTTCGTTCGTCACCCTGACCGTGCGCGGCGAGTTGCGCGGCTGTATCGGCACGTTGGAGCCTTACCAGTCTCTTGCAGAGGATGTGCGCGAGCACGCCATCGCGGCCGCTTTGCAGGATTATCGTTTCCCGCCCGTGGAGGCGCGCGAGCTTCCGGGGATCGAGATCGAGGTCTCGCGCCTGACCTTGCCGGAGCCGCTCGAGTATTCCACGGCTGACGATCTGCTTGGCAAGCTGCGTCCCGGCGTGGACGGCGTCATCCTACAGGATGGTTCCCGGCGTGCGACTTTCTTGCCCCAGGTTTGGGAGAAAGTGACTGATAAGGAAGAGTTCTTATCCCACCTTTGTCTGAAGATGGGCGCGTCGCCCGACCTCTGGCGGCACAAACATCTGGAAGTGTTGGTATACCAGGTGGAGGAATTTCATGAATAGGCCCTAGGCATGATACAATCTTCAAATCACTTTGATGGAAAAGCCCATGAAAAAAAGGATCATTCACGACCGATCCACGGAAACGATCGAAGAAAAGACACGCTGGTTCCGTTCCCTTTCCATGGTTGAACGGGCGGAAATCCTGAATGAATTTACCGAATTAGCGCTGGCGGCGAATCCGAAAATTCTGGTGAAGAAAGATGCTACAGAGTACTGCGTAAATATCCGAACCCGAATTCTGGCTCTTCCAGGCTGTTCTATTCAGATAGATCCACAGATTCATGCAAGGAGCAGTAAACCTGTTAAAGGGCGTATTCGCGTCCTTTCAAAAGCATGAAGTCAAATATCTGGTCATTGGGGGAATTGAGGCTGTCATGCACGGCGTGCCGCGCGCCACATTCGACCTCGTTATTTTGATCGAGGCCACTCAAGAGAATGCCCAACATCTTCTGGATGTACTGGTGGCAGTCAACTTTGGGACAGCGACCATGATCTCTGCCAAGGAATTAGTGGCGCATGAAATCACCGTCTTTCAAGACCGCGTGCGAATTGACGTGCAGACTTCTACGCCTGGCATTGATTTCAAGTCAGCTTGGAAGAGGCGGGAAACGATGCACTACCAGGAACAATCCTTTTTCGTGGTATCGCGTCAAGACCTAATTGCCTCCAAGCGCGCAGCCGGTCGCACTGTTGATTTGGAAGATGTGCGCTTGCTGTCTCTTGATGGCAGTGAGTTGTAGTTTTTTTATGACAAAGCCAAGCTTGCCATGGCCAACCGGCCTAGGCATGCTGTTGTTTAAGTGGGTGGTCAATCTAGTGGAAGCCTGATTGTGAAAATACTTCCCCTGCCAGGCTCGCTCTCGGCTGTGATCTTCCCTCCGTGCGCCTCGACGATAGACTTGGCGATGGCCAGTCCAAGCCCCGATTCGCCCTCGGCCTCTTGGCGGGATTGGTCAGCACGATAAAAGCGGTCGAAGATATGCGGCAGGTCTTTTGGGTCAATGCCTGCACCTGTGTCCGTGACTTTCAACAGCACGGCTGCCTGATCGCGTTCGGCTGAGAGCGTGATCGCGCCGCCAGTCGGCGTGTAGCGCATTGCGTTGCAAATTAGATTTTCCAGCGCTTGCATCATCCGTTCCGCGTCAACCCGGATTTCAGGTAGATCCGGCGCAGCATAAAGCTGCAAGGTCAAGTTCTTCTGTTCGATGGTGAGTTCGTAGGCAGTGGCTAATCGCTCCAACAATTTTCGAGGCGGGATAAGTTGACGGTTCAACGATAGCTCGCCCGCGTCTGCCAGGCTGAGTGTACGCAACTCATCTACCAGATGCTGCAAGTGCTGCGCTTCCTGGTGCATCACCTCGAACCGCTCCCGCGTTGGTTGGAGCACGCCATCCCGCAACGCTTCGAGATATCCGGCCAGGACGGTTAACGGTGTGCGCAGATCGTGGGCGATGTCCGCAGTCATCTGGCGTCGGGACTGGTTGGAACGCATCAAGTCGGCACTCATTTGATTGAAGGCCATGGTCAACTCACCCAACTCGTCCCGCGAGTGCACCGGTAACTGTTGTTCGAGTTCGCCTTTGGCCATGGCGTGTGTGGCAACTGTCAACTCGCGCACGGGGCGCGTCAGTGTGCGCGCCAGGAGGATTCCCAGGATCAAGGCGATAAACACGCCGCCCAGGGCAGCGATCAAAAGAGCCTGATTGATTCTGGCAACATAGTTCTTTTCTACCAGATTGTGTGCCGGGGGTTGACCGGTTGCCAATACAGTCCCGACGATTTGGCCATTCACCTCAATCGGGGTTCCGCCATCCAGTATGGCTTTGGGTACACGTGCACCGATAAGGTAAGGCCCGCTGGGAATGATCACGACGCGGTTCTGATCCACCAGGGCAAAAGGCGGAAGCTGTTCCGCCGGCCCGCCCGGTTGCGCTGGCAATGGAAGCAATCCTTGCCGTCGCAAGGCCAGGCCGACGCCTTCCCAGGTATTGTTGGCCTCATAATGGGCCTTGGCCGCCGCTGCGAATACGTTCAACCGCTGGTCTTGGAGGTAGCGATTGAATGCGAGCGATGTCACTCCCCAGACGAAAGCGGCCGCCAGCCCGATTGCGATCAGGCTGACCAGCAGGAAGGCGAGCGTGAGTTTGAAGGCAAGCTTCATGGATAGTGGGTATTATTACGAAGATTCGGGCGGAAAAACGCCGCCCTTGCAATGACAGGTTACTCGGAGCGGAACCGATAGCCGACGCCGAACACCGTTTCGATGTAGCGCGGATCGGATGGGTTGGTTTCGATCTTTGCCCGCAGGTTGCGGATGTGCACGTCCACCGTGCGTTCTACGTTCTCGAAGGTTGTGCCCTGTAATTTGATGAGCAGATCGGAACGCGCGAAGACGCGGCCGGGCGCGGCTATCAGTATGGCTAACAGGTCGAACTCCGATGGGGTCAGGTGGACAGGCTGGCCGCGCACCTTGACGATGTGCGTCTCTCTGTCTAGGGTGACATCCGCTGCCCGTAGCAGCGGTGCGGGCGAGACCTCCTGGTCAGCGCGGCGCAAAACGGCGCGGATGCGGGCGACGAGTTCGCGCATCCTGAACGGCTTGGTGACGTAATCGTCCGCGCCCAATTCCAAGCCGAGCACCTTGTCGGTTTCTTCCAGTTTTGCGGTGAGCAAAATGATGGGTGTTTCCTTTTCTTTGCGATAGACACGGACGAACTCATAGCCGTCCATCTCAGGCATCATGATGTCGAGCAGGATCAGGTCGGGTTTTTCCTGGCGGGCAGTGAAGAGGGCTTCGCGGCCGTTCGCCGCGCTGACCGCGCGAAAGCCTTCCTCGGTCAGGTAATCGCGCACCAGGGTGCGCACACTGGCTTTATCGTCTACTACCAGGATGGTTTTTGGCACGACTATATTATGCCTTAAAAACGAGTAGTTTGTTCAAAACAAAATTCCAGGCAAATGACGCTGCCGTTGCCAGAAAGAGAGCGATCCTTTCGGGGAGCGAAAGCCAATTCAATCCCAATCCCATCACGCCAGCGTTGATGCTCAGCGCTAGCAATAGGGTTCTCTCCATCATCAGCCTCCGCAGTCGAAGAGGGTGAGAGTTTGCTGCCGGGCACCGGGAAGCGGCGCGGCGCCGGGCCCTTGCGCGGTGGGACGCTGGCCCAGGCCGGGTATGAAGACGGGTGTGCAGTTTTGCTTGACCCAGGCGGCGATCTCCGGCTTCGCGTTGGATAGTTCGCCGGTATCCAGGATGAAGCGTAACTCCCCATCTGCTACCATCTGCGCTACACCGCTCGCGTCAATGATATTGTCGCTGCCCATGAAGCCGCCGAAGGTCAGCACCGGGCGGCCAGTTTCCAGGATGTAGGCGGAGGCCTCGCGCGCGTTGGGCGTTGCCAGCAAGTAACCTTCCGCCGGAGTATTGGCTTCCACGTACGCCAGGATTCTTTGTTGAATGGGCGTCAGGAAATCTGTAGACCAGTTTTGGGGTTGATTGCCATCCCCTGGCCCAGCCTTTGGCAGAGCGACGTCTGCTGACTTGTTGAACGTGGTCAGCCCAGACCAGGTTAATGGAGAGACGATCAGGCCAAGGATCACCAGCCCCAGCGACAGCTTGCGCATCCACCTATCGGCGCGCCAAGCTAGGATGAGGATCCCTGACAGCCAGAAGACGAGGCTGAGGGCCGTCACCGTTTTCGCGTACTGCGGATAATTCTTCAACGTGAAGATCTCGAAGGCGAGTGTCAACCCGCTGAGCAAGGCAATCAACGCCCAGCCCAGCCAGCGTCGGTTCAGCAGCACGCGTCCCAAAGCCCAGGCCGTGGCCCCGACCAGCGCTGCCAGCGGCGGGCCGAGCATGATCAGGTAATAAGCATGAAACAGACCGGTCGTGA
Organism: uncultured Chloroflexus sp.; assembly: GCA_964478375.1. GTDB lineage: Bacteria > Chloroflexota > Anaerolineae > Anaerolineales > Villigracilaceae > CG2-30-58-95. The sequence continues at coordinate 18,510 of CAYZIQ010000015.1, forward strand.
ACGTGAAATACAACGCAACGGGCAGCAGCCATCCTGCCCACAGCACGACCGCCAGATGTTTTTCACTCAATGGCCATTTCCATCCCACCACACCTATCATAACCAGGATGCCCAGCAAGGCCAGCGGCAGCAGCCAGGAAGCCTCGGTCACCAGCGGCTCGCTGAATAGGCGCAACACGCCTGCCCTGCCTATCTCAGGGGAGTTCCTTGGATTTAGGTTTGACTGATTGCCGATGGGATTGGCCTGCGGCAGGGTGGGATTTTGTCCAGATAGCCCGTTCGCAGGCAGAAGAGGTGATCGTCCGTAGGGAACCTGTCCGGGCCAGGAATAAGGGGCTTGATATTGGCCAGGCAGCCCGCTGTAGGGTTGGAGAGGCGGCCTGAGAGGCTGGTCGGGCTGCGCGTCGGTTGTGGCAGCCGACCGATCGTCACGTACGCTTGCGGGGCCGCGCCTGGGCTGGGCAAAAAGCCGGCTGAGGCCGTTGTGTCCGACAATCAGTTCCATCTCGGTGTTGTTTGTGCTGCTGCCTACGTAAGGACGGCTGTCGGCCGGCGTCAGGTCCACGATGGCAACCCAGGAAAGCGAAACGACCAGCAGCAGGAGGCTGGCGATGACCAGGTGGACGATGCGCTTCCACCAGGCGTGCTTCGCACCGAAGAGATACAGGGCGTAGATGGCCGGCAGGATCATGTACGCTTGCAGCATCTTGATGTTGAAGCCTAGCCCGACGATGAACGCCCCCAACAGCAGGTAGCGGAATTTACCGCTCGCCACGCTGCGCCAAGCCGCCCAGACTGCCAGCAGCAGCACGAAGACCAGCAGGCCGTCAATGGTGTTATTTCGCTCTGTCGAGACTGCCACCGGCGTAACTGCCAGCACCAGGGCGGCGATCAGCGCGGCCCAGACCCCGAACTGCTTCTTGACCAGCGAGTACAGCAGCGGAATGGACAGCACCCCGGCGAGCGCATTGGGCAGCGCCAGGGCGAAGCCGTTCACGCCCAGAAAATAAGCCGAGAGCGCCTGAATCCAAAAGCCGAGCGGCGGCTTGTCCACGCTCACTGAGCCGCCCGGCTCGAAGGCGGCGAAGAAGAAATTGTGCCACGAGGTCAACATGCTCTTGACCGTGGCGGCGTAGTAGATGTTGCCAATGCTGTACGCGCCCAACTGGTATAAACGCAGGAATGCCCCCAGTAAAATAACCAAGCCCAGACCCACGGCGACAATTATTCTTCTCCGGTGGCTTTGGGTGTTGTTTTCGGTCAGCGGTATCATCTGTGTGGACATAGCCTCTCCAACGAGATTCCTTGATCGCACTATACCGAAAAGATGTTTAGATTTTGTTTAGATATGATTGGGATCTTATTCAAGTTCTGGCAATGAATTGATTGAGACGTTCGCCCTGAGCGGAGCCGCCTGTTCGTGGCAGCGCCGTCGAAGGGCGCTTGCGCCTCGACTGAGGGCAAAAAGCGCCCTCCGCTCCCTGGCCTAGCCCGTCACCTGTGACTGCGCCACACCGTCCTGAGTTCGGTACAGGGCAGGTGCAGGCAGGGCAGGCGGCGCGAGATACTCCTATCCAAAGACCTCAGTAAGTTCAATAAGAAACTTTGGGCAGTTTTTCCCTGTATTCCTCAAGCACAGGCGGCGAAGTATTGCGCCTCGATGTCCTGCCAGCTTTGGTTGCCAAGAATGCAACCACTTTCGCCCTCTGGCAGCTTGATGTATTTGGCGAACAATGGATGGACGCGGCGGATTTCATCTGCCACGCGCAGCGCCACGCGGCGGATCGAGAAGTGCGCATTCGCTGCGGCGCGTAACTGGCAGAAGGCAAAAGCCTCGCGCAAGTTCATCGTGAACAATACCCGGCGGTTGAAAGCATTGGGGACGACATATGCGGCGATGTGCGGATTCCAGTCTGCCATTCGCTCGTAGGTTTCCGCGGCAACTTGCATGGCAGAGCGGTACGGGACCTCGAGGCCTGCTTCCGCGAGCCGACGCGGCAGCGCATACCCGAGCCGCGCCGTCAGCGCCTGCGGAGTCTGAGTCATCATGCGGTGACGCTTGAACTCGGCAAAGGCGCCCTGGTCGAGAACCAAGTCGAAGGTGTAGGCGGTGTGTTCGAGTTCGCGCAGCGGCGCGTCGTGGCGGGAAAGATGTCCCAGCAAGGATGCGGCCAGTTTCGCGCGCTCAGGCTCGGAGGCGGCGCGCGCCGTCTGCAAGGCCTGGGTGTGGGTCATGTCGCCAAAACGATACAATGCCGCGGCCAGCACCTTTGTTTCGCCGTCGGGGTCATAGTCGATCAAGGTACACCAATCCCCTTTATTGACTTCTTGGTGGCCTTTGTGTCCTTCGTGTTTAAAATCCTCGCCGATCTCGGTCAAATAGGACGCAGCCTCGGCGTACTTGACCAGTGTCGGGACTTCACCCTGCGCAACGCGCTTGATTTCCTCGCTGATCTGGCGCACCTCGGCCAGCGGATGCGCGCCCATCTTTCGGATGGCATTCTCCAGCACGCGGGCGTTGGCGGTCATGCCCAGGTTAGCGAGCGAGGCGGCCGGCAGCAGGAAGCGGCAGACATCCGCGTATTGCGAGCGGATGCGTCGGTCGTAGGCTTCTCCCGTTTCGCCGGGGGCGGAGAATTCGTTGTCACGGGGCGGGAATTGGTGCTCGACCAGTTCTCGCACCGGCCCCAGCGACTTTGCATAGGTATCAAGCAGCAATTGACAGGTTTGGATGTATTCTTCCCGCAGCGGACGGCCTTCCAGCTCGGGCGGGATGCAGAAATCTTCTCGACCCCATTTTTGGTAGCGGGTGGACTTTTCGGTGTAGGATGCCAGCCGGTTGGATTCGATGCTTTCCACCGCCAGCCGGGAGACGTTCTCGATGGCCAGGTGCAGCACGGCATGTTCGGCCACCGAAGCGTGACCATAGCCGATCACCCACTTCTCGTGGAACTCCGCGCTCTGCTCGTCGCTCAACCCGGCCGCGATTTCGCGAAAGGATTCCGGCGAGCGGGAGGTCTTGGCGAAGGCGACTGCGATGGTTTCGGGGCTGAGTTCTTTGGGGGAGAGCAGGTAGATCTGGCGGGGAGGCACGGGAGTTCCAGTAGTCAGTTTTTCAATCAGCGGTGTTCAGTTTAAAGATTGGGCAAAATATAGACGAAAACGCCCCGTAAGTCAACGGGGCGATTTCGAGTGATGTGTGACTAAAGCAGCCCGTCGCGTGATCTTATCTTTGGTCAGCTCTTCGACGGTTGCCAGGTAGGTTTGGATGGCATCCTTGATGTTTTTTAGAGCCTCATCCTCGGTTCGTCCTTGTGACCAGCAGCCAGGCAGGCCGGGGCACCAGATGGCATACCCTTCGTCTGTTTTTTCTAGTTTGACCCTATATTTCATGGCTTTACTCCTAAGGAAATCGTGCAACAAGTATAGCACGTTCAAGAAAGCATTGACCTGAAAATCTCTCTTGCCCGCCTTGTATCAGTGTATATCTGCCCCACCAGCGCCTCTACGGAGGGGAACTTGCGCTCCTCGCGCAGCCGCTCCACGAATTCCAGCCTGACCTCCTGGCCATACAGGTCGCGGTCAAAATCGAGCAGGTGGGTCTCGACGTGTGGGACAAATTCTTCGGGGGTGAAGGTCGGGCGGATGCCGACGTTGGTGACCGAAGGATATTTCTTCCCACTCATCCACGCCCAACACGCGTAGACGCCGTTGGCCGGGATGACCTTCTCTGCCGGGATTTCCAGGTTGGCGGTGGGGATGTCGATTCTCTTGCCGCGCCCATCGCCATGGATGACAGCGCCGGTCAGGGCGTAGCAGCGGCCCAAGCTCGCCGCGGCCGCCGTCACCTCGCCTGCAACGATTTGCTGGCGAATGCGCGTGGAGGAGATGGTTTCCTGCCCATTGGTTACCGGCGGGATGGTCCGGACCTCGTAGCCCAAGGTTTTTCCCAATTCGGTCAGGCGCGCCACGTTGCCTTCACGTCCGCGGCCGAGGGCAAAGTCATAGCCGACGAGCAGGCGGCGCAGGCCCAGGGTCCGTGCAACGCGGCGCATGAACTCCTCAGCGGTCTGCGCGGCCAGGGCGAGGTCGAAAGGATGCGTGATGACAGCGTCCACGCCCAGTGATTCTATCAAGGCGGCGCGTTCCTCAGGGGTTGTGAGGCTCTTGAAACCGCTTTTGTTCCCCAAAACCACGGCGGGGTGAGGAAAGAACGTCAATACGACGGCAGGCGCTTCGTCTGCATGTGCGCCTGCCGTGAGACGGTGAATGATCTCCTGGTGGCCGCGATGGACGCCGTCGAAGACCCCGATGGTCAACCAAGCGTTCTGGAAGGTGATCTCGTCGAGGGAGTTGAAGTGAGGCACAGGTTTAAGAGAAGAAAACTTTCTTCGGCTGCCACTCCGGAGAGCCATCCTCGCCCTGGGCCAAATCCATGATGGCGATCAATTCACCTGCCATGGAGACGCCGCGCACCATTCCGGGTTTTGTATCCGACGCAGCCTTGACGCGGTGCCCGTGCTTGACCTCTTCGACCTCGTCGGGATTGAGTTCGACGGCCGGCCAATCTACCAAGGCTTCGGCTGCGGGGATCAGATGCTGATACCAGTTGCCGGCGGTGAAGGCGTCCTGTAGCTTGCGCAGTGAGACGGCGTCGCGCAGGCTGAAGCGCCCGCTCTTGGTGCGGCGTAGGCCGACCAAATAGGCGCCGCAGCCCAGGACATTGCCCATGTCGTTGGCCAGTGAGCGCACATAGGTGCCCGACGAGCAGTGTACGTCAATGACCACTTCCGGTGGCGCCCATTCCAGCACCTCCAGGTGATAGACCTGGATTTTGCGCGGGGTCAGATCAACCTCTTCACCCTGACGCGCCATTTCGTAGGCCTTGCGTCCGTGCATCTTGACTGCCGAGAAGGGCGGTGGAGTCTGCTCGATCTCGCCGATGAATTGCTTGAGTGCTTCCTCGAACTTTTCCTCGCTGATGTCCACTGGCGCAGATGACTGGCGGGTGAAATGTCCCTCGGCATCGTAGGTATCGGTGGTGCTACCCAGGCGTAGGGTGGCCTGGTAGCGCTTATCCGAGGCCGAGACGAACTCGCTCAAGCGTACTGCCGGGCCAACCAGCACGACCAGCACGCCCGAGGCGCGTGGGTCGAGTGTTCCGGTGTGCCCGGCGCGGCGGATGCCAGTGCCGGAGCGGATGATCTGTACCACGTCGTGCGAGGTCAGGCCGACCGGCTTATCCACCACCAGGATGCCGGAGATGGCATTCTTGATTTCTTGACTTTCCATTCTTTGGATTCCTCCTGAGAGTGATTAACCCATCTATCGCAGATAAAATTGCGAAGATTTGTTTATTGCCTATGCGGCACGCTGCAAAGCCTGCCACGTGGCCGTCAGGACACGCTCCTGGACTTCAGCCAGTGTACCGTGAACGTCGGCACCGGCTGCGCCCGGGTGTCCACCGCCACCAAATTGTACAGCAATTTGCGAGACGTCGAGTTCTGGATTTTGCGTTCGCCAGGATATTTTAACCGATCCCTCGGTCTGTTCGACGAAGACCATGGTGATGTTGCTGTCGTCAATGGATGAGATCACGTTGATGAGATCGGCATCGTCGTTGCCGGAGTAATCTGACTTTTTTCGGTCGGCCAGGGTCAATGTGCCCCACACAATCCCATCCGCGCATTGTAAGCTCGAAAGGCCTGCCCCCCAGTAACGCGCCGCCGGGAAAGTGCGCCGTACCAGCCCGCGGTAATATAGGCTGGTCATGTCCACGCCGAGTTCCATCAGCGCGGCTACCTGCCGTAATGCTTCGGGCGTGGTGTTGGTAGTGCGGAAGCCCAGCGTATCGGTCACGATGCCGGTCACCAGGTTGGCGGCCACAGACTGGGTAATCTTGTATCCCCATTCCGGTAGGTGGCGGAACAGAATGCTCGAGGTTGCCACCGCGTCTGGCTCGATCAGGTTGAAGTCACCGAAACGCTCGTTAGTGATGTGGTGATCAATATTGATATTGGGTTTTCCATAACCATCCAACACTTTGCCGACTCGCTTCAACTCGGCACAGTCCACCGCGATGATCAGGTCGAAAGCCCCTTGTGCCGACTTGCGCACCTGGCCGCTGCCAGGCAGATGCCGGAAAGAAGACGGTAAGCCGTCAGCGAGCACCATCTGGACTTTTTTGCCTGTTTCTTGCAGCGCCAGTCCGAACGCCAGCAACGAGCCGATGGCGTCACCATCCGGACGGATGTGTGAGACGAGTAAAATATTTTGCGCAGCCTGCAGCCGCTCTCGAATGATGTCTAATTCAGAAGCCACATTACCTCTTTATTGAGAAGTTTCTTTCTTTTCAGGCTGGCGCAGGTCAGCCAGCAGACGTTCGATGTGGTCCGCGTTCTCGGGTGTGAGGTCCCAGTGGAAGCGCAATTGCGGGAAAATGCGCAGCTTCACGCGGGCGGCCAGCTCGTGGCGCAGGAAGCCGCTGGCATGTTTCAGCCCTTGCAAGATTTCTGTCGAGCGCAACGCGCCCTCCACCGCCGATACGTACACGTCGGCGTAGGCCAACTCGCGATCCACGCCCACGTCGGTGATGAAGATCTGATGCAGACGTGGGTCGCTGACCTCGCGGATGAGCAGTTCCGAGAGTTCCTGGCGGATGCGATCTGCAATGCGTTGAACTCGTACTTTACTCGTCACTTGTCACCTGTCACACGTCACTCGGCATCCGTCACTCATTCTACTTTCTTTTCCAGAACATAACACTCGATCACGTCGCCGACCTGGATGTCGTTGAAGTTCCTCAATCCAATGCCGCACTCGAAGCCCTGGCGAACTTCGTGCTCGTTTTCCTTCTCGTGTTTGAGCGAGGCAATCTCGCCTTCGTAGACGGTGTCCTTGCCGCGGTAGACGCGCGCCTTGCCATTGCGGCGGATCTCGCCCTCTCGCACGCGGCAGCCAGCTACCTTACCGACCTTCGAGATGTTGAAGATCTGCAGAATTTCAGCCTTGCCCACTACCTTTTCGGTGAATTCGGGCGCTAACATGCCCTTTAGGGCTTTTTCCACATCCTCGATCAGGCGGTAGATGATGTCGTACAGGCGGATTGAGACGCCCTCCGCGTCGGCCAGGCGGCGAGCGCCCACGTCGGCTTGGACGCTGAAGCCAACGACAATGGCTTGCGAAGCCGAGGCCAGCATCACGTCATTCTCGCTGATGTTGCCAGTTTCGGCGTGCAGGATGTTGACAGCGATATCGCCTTTGCTGAGGTCATTGAGCGAGTTGACGATCGGCTCCAGAGAGCCTTGCACATCCGCCTTGAGAATCAGGCGAAGCTCCTTGGTCTCACCGGCTTGGTAACTGGCGAAGAGCTCCTCGAGCGTGGCCTTCTTAGGCGCGCTGGCCTGTTTTTGGGCTGCCTGGCTGCGTTCCAGGATGATCTGACGGGCTTCCTTTTCCGTCGCAATCACCTGGAAGGGGTCGCCAGCGGCGGGCACATCATTCAGGCCCATCACGGAGACGGGCACCGACGGCCCGGCTTTCTGCACCTTGCGGCCGCGAAAGTCGAATAAGGCCCGCAGACGCCCGTAAGCATTACCGGCTACCACCAAATCACCGGTCTCCAGCGTGCCGTTCTGGACCAGAAGCGTGGCGATCACCCCCTTGGTCTTGTCCAGCTCTGCTTCGACGACCGTGCCGATGACATGGCCCTTGGGGTTGGCGCGGATGTCGGTGTTATCGGCCACCAGCAGAATAGCCTCCAGCAGATCCTCGATGCCCTGTTTCTGCTTGGCAGAGACGGGCACGACGATCGTCTGTCCGCCCCACTCGTCTGGAACGAGGCCGTTGTCGCCGAGTTGACGCTTCACCATGTCGAGGTTAGCGTTGGGCTTATCTATCTTGTTCAAGGCCACAAGGATGGGCACGCGCGCCGCCCTGGCGTGGGCGATGGCTTCCTTGGTTTGGGGCATCACACCGTCGTCCGCAGCCACTACCAGGACGACGATGTCCGCGCCTTGCGCGCCGCGGGCGCGCATGGCGGTGAAAGCCGCGTGGCCGGGCGTGTCCAAGAAAGTGATCAGGCGGCCATTGTGCTCGACCTGATATGCCCCGATGTGCTGGGTGATGCCACCCGTCTCGCCTTCAGCCACGTTGGCGTGGCGGATGGCGTCCAGAAGCGAGGTCTTGCCGTGATCTACGTGCCCCAGGATGGTCACGACTGGTGGCCGTGCGGTCAGCAGAGAAGGGTCTTCTCCGGCGATCATCCGCCGCCAGAAAGGAACTTCGCCTCCCTCTTTTTCCTCGGGAACTTCCCGGCTTTCGGGGACTGCCTCGTAACCCATTTCAGCGGCGACGATGGCCGCCGTATCGAAGTCAATCTGTTGGTTGATGTTGGCCATCACTCCATTGGCCATTAGACTTTTAATGATCTGGATTGCACTGGTATCAATATACGTGGCTAAATCGCGGACGGTAATATTCGCCGGTAACTCTATTCTCTTGTGCCCATTATCGCTCATACAGCACCTCCTTCGGTGCGCAGCTCGGTTGTGTAGCTTGCTGGCTGCCATTGTGCGCGAAGTTCCACTCTTCGAGTGGCGCAATGCAAGTCTGGAATGATGGTTGCGAACTGCGCAACCATGACGGCGTGCCTGCTGAGCGTTTTGGTGAGAGAGTTGTCTCGTCAGCCCATGTTACCCCTACTGGCCTGCTCCTGCTGCCTCGCCTTCCTCCGGCAGGGTGGACATGAATTCCCGGAGGCGGTCGGTATCGGCAGGTGTCAGATCAACTTTCAAGGCGTGGGCAAGCGGCCCTTTCAGACCTCTTTCCCAGCAGGAACGACGGTTGTGAAGGTACGCCCCGCGCCCGGCCAGTTTGCCGGTTGGGTCAATCTGCACACCCTCCGGCCGGCGCACCAGCCGAACCAGCGACCGCTTGGGGAGCACAGTATGACAGCCCACGCAGGTGCGCTGGGGGATATGCTTGGGACGTTTTGCGGTTTTGCCAGACACCTTCATTCATCCATAGGGACGGAAAAACCAATCCCTGTAGATTTCACTCTTCCCATTCGCCCCAGCCCTCTTCGCCGCGCTTGTGCTTCTTGCGGGCGATGGTCTGGTCTTGTTCCTCGTCGTAAACGATCTCGACATGTTTCTTTTTCTTCTTTTTCTTCTTGTCCGAGGTAACTTCCTCATCTTCCGAGACTGGAACGGGTTTCAGCATTTCAGGCTTCAACGCGAAGATCTCTTCGAGCGGCCTTTCCTCGATGGCCGCTTCTTCCACTACAGGCGCGGCCTTGGCTGTGACGGGTTCGGCCTCGACTTCGACCAGCTCCTTGGCGGACGGCGCAGCCTCCACTGCCTCAGCCTCGGCGGCAACGACAGGTTCGGCAGGGACTTCAGCCACGGCTTCGGCTTCCGCAGCCGGTTCAGCCTCGGGCTGTGGAAGCTCGGCCACAGGCTCCGGCTCTGGGAAGGTGACTTTCGCCAGTGCGCTCTCGATGGCTTGCATGGACTTGGGGCCGATACCGGCCAAGCCCAGGATACGATCCGGGTTGAGCTTCAATGTCAGCATCAGGTCACCGATGGTGCGGAGTTCGGCCTCGGTCAGGATGTTGACAACGTGTTCGGCCAGATCGAGGTCGAAGATCGGCGTCTCGAAGGCGGCCGCCGGGATTTCGGCGCGGGCGGCCGAGGTGCGCTCCTCTTCGGCAGCTCGCTCGGCCTTTTTCTGTTCGACCGTGCGCCGCTCGACGCGATCCACGAACTGGGTCAGCAGTGCGTATTCTTCGGGGGTGACGGGGCGGCCTTCGTCCTTCTTGGTCAGGATTGCCTCGATGGTCGCGATGTGCGACTGTTCGGCCTCGGCCAGCGCACTCAGGCTGGCATCGCTTTGCAGCTTGGCGACGGCATCGCCCGCAGCCTCGGCCAGGGATTTAATGTCAATCCGCCAGCCGGTCAGTTTAGCGGCCAGGCGCGCGTTTTGCCCGTCTCGCCCGATGGCTAGGCTGAGCTGGTCTTCCTGGACGACCACCGTGGCGGTCTTATCGCCTTCGGCTAAATATACGCCGGAGACGCGCGCCGGGCTGATGGCCTTCGAAATGTAAATCACCGAATCGGGATTCCACTCGATGATGTCAATCTTCTCGTCGTGCAGTTCCTTGACGATAGCCTGAATGCGCACGCCGCGCATCCCAACGCACGCCCCAACCGGGTCCACGTTGGGCTGCGTGGCCGAGACGGCTACCTTGGCGCGCTGTCCCGGTTCGCGGGCGATGGCGCGGATCTCGACGATGCCGTGATAGATTTCGGGCACCTCGTTTTCCAGCATGCGGCGTAGGAAGTTGCGGTGCGAGCGCGAGAGGATGATCTGCGGCCCGCGCGGGCTCTCTTTGACTTCCAGGACGATAGCGCGCACGCGATCGTGCACCTTGAAGTGCTCGCCCGGGATCTTCTGATTGGTTGGCATGATACCTTCGGCCTTCATATCCAGGCCGACGGTGATGCCTTGCACATTGCTGACTGCTTGCACCACGCCGCTGATGATCTCGCCGATTTGCTTCTCGAAGTATTGCGACTGCATCTGGCGTTCGGCCTCGCGGATGCGCTGTTGGATGACCTGACGAGCCGTCTGCGCGGCGACCCGGCCAAAGTCGGTGGGTGTCGATTCGACCATGACCATGTCGCCGAGGGTGGCTTCTGGGTTCACCTGCTGGGCCGTCTCCACCGTGACCTCGGTGCGCTCGTCCTGCACATCTTCGACCACTTCTTTTTCGGCGAAAATGGTCACCTTGCCAGTCTCCGTGTCCACTTTGGCTTCGACTTGCTGCGCGGTGGACGCGTTGACCGAGCGCCGGTAGGCCGAGACCATAGCCGATTCGACCGCCTGAAGGATGATCTCCTTCGGCAGTTGCTTTTCTTCCAAGACTTCGTTGAAAGCCAGGCTAAATTCGTTCTTCATGCAAAAGCTGCTCCCCGGTGTGATACCGTCATTGCGAGCCGCCGCTCAGCCGAAGGAAGGGCGGCGTGGCAATCTCCTCGTGACGAAAGCCTCTATTACACGCAGAAAAGTGGGGGGCGCCCACTTTTCGGTGTTTACCAGATCGGCTCTACGTACGGCCACAATTCTAGCACAGGAGTCTGAAAGATGCAAGATATAATAAGGCCACTTTCTCTCTGGAGCAATTCGTGGACTTGACCACCGCAAAACAGGTACGTAACATTCGGGGCCTCTTTTCGCGCATCGCCTCCCGCTACGATTTGATGAACCGTTTGATGACTTTCGGACAGGATCAGCGCTGGCGGCGCGAAGTTATACGCCGCGCCGCGCCTGGATCAGGCGCGCACCTCTTGGACCTGGGAGCTGGCACCGGCGACTTGGCCCGCGCCGCGCTTCGGCAGTTTCCCGCCGTGCGCGTCACGGCGGCGGATTTTACCGTTGAAATGATGAGCATTGGCAAGAGGCGCGACGCCCGCCCGGCTTGGATTTCTGCCGACGCGATCCGCTTGCCGTTCCCGCCGTGGACTTTCGACGCAGTCGTTTCCGGTTTTTTGGTGCGTAATGTCCCCGATGTGCCTGGCGTTCTGCGCGAGGGATGCCGCGTGCTCAAACCCGGCGGGCGGATCGTCATTCTCGACACCACCCGCCCGCAGCCGGGCATCTTCGCGCCGCTGATCTGGCTTCACCTGCACATTGTCATCCCTTTGCTGGCCAGGGTGGTTGCACGCCACGGAGAGGATTATCAATACCTGCGCGCTTCGACCGAAAATTTCTTTCCGGCCGAAGCGTTGGCGATTCACATGCAGGCGGCGGGTTTTCGGGAGGTTGACTTTCGACGGTTAATGTTCGGAACGGTCGCCATCCACTGGGGGGTAAAGTGACGGAGCGATTCAGCGAGTTGGCGAGTCAGCGGGTCAGCGAGGCGGCATGACTGAACGGGATTTGCAGAAGGCTGCCATACGCGGTGAACCCTCTTACGTTTGGCGGGCGGGACAGGAACGCCGCTTGGGGATGATCCTGCGCGCCGCCGGGGAGCGCATCCGGGGCCGCGTCCTCGAGAATGGCTGCGGGGTAGGGATGTACGTGGCGCACCTCCAGCCTTTCGGCGGACAGGTCTTCGGTCTGGAATTCGACTTCGAGCGCGTGCGTGAGGCGCATAAGCACTCAGACCTGCTGGCCTGCGCGGCCGGGGAGGGGCTGCCCTATCCCGCCGAAACCTTCGACCTGATTCTCAGCCACGAAGTGCTCGAGCACGTCCGTGACGATGCCGAGGCTGCGCGCGAGATCATCCGCACTCTGAAGCCGGGTGGACGGCTTGCCCTCTTCGTCCCCAACCGCGGCTATCCCTTCGAGACGCACGGCATCTACTGGAGCGGAAAGTATAAATTTGGCAACGTCCCGCTGGTCAATTACCTGCCGCGCCGCTGGCGGGATAGATTCGCCCCGCACGTGCGTGTCTATTCCCGTCGCGATTTGGAGAAACTATTTTTTGGCCTGCCGGTGAAAATCGTCGAGCGTACTGTCATCTTCGGCGCGTATGATAATGTGATCGCCCGTTTTGGCAGGCTGGGAAAAGCCTTGCGTTGGTTGTTGCAAACGCTGGAAAAAACCCCGCTGAAGGGGCTGGGGTTGTCACATTTCTGGGTGTTGGAGAAGGGATAACCTATATGCGTGTTTCGGCGAAATCGCCCAGTGGAAACGTAGTGTTGGTAAGGTAGGATTTGGGGAAGGTGCTCCACGTGTGGGCGGAGGGCGTAGTGGACAATCCGTGAACCTTTTCACTCAAATCCCCGCGCGTAAGCCTCAGTATCCTGTATAATCAAGGCATGGCAGTTGCGTCACAAATAGTTTCGGTTGATACGACAGAATTGCTGAACCGTTTGACCAGCCTGTGCAAAGAGCATTACGGGGAAAGGTTGATTTCATTGGCAGTGTTCGGGTCGGTTGGACGCGGCACACCGCGCCCAGATTCCGATATTGATTTGCTGGTGGTTGCCAAAGATTTGCCAGTTGGCAGAATTGCCCGCGTGAAGGAGTTTGCTGCCGTCGAAACCGCGCTTGGTGCGGCAATACAAGGTCGCGTTGAGCTTTCCCCTGTTTTCAAAACCCCCGAAGAGATTGCAAATGGCAGTCCTTTATTTCTGGATATGGTCGAAGATGCCCGCATGTTGTTCGACCGCGATGACTTCTTCAAAACCGCCTTAAAAAGATTGAAGGAAGGACTGCAAAGATTGGGAGCGCGGCGCATCTGGCAGGGAAATGCCTGGTACTGGGATTTGAAGCCCGATTACAAACAAGGGGAGATTTTCGAAATATGAAAAACCTGTCCCTTGCCAAGAGTTATCTCGATAAAGCTCGCAAGCGGCTCAAAACATTATCCCTTCTTTTAGAAGAAGACGACTATTCAGACGTTGTCCGTGACGAGCTCTCTTTTTACGGCGATATTGATTTCATCCCTTCGGAACAATACTCGAAAGACGACGCTCAACGCGCAATTGATGATGCGGTGTTTGCTGTTCAAATGGCTGATTTGACAATCCAATAAACTGCCGCGTTACCTCCTCTTTCCCAAAGTGGACGACCCGCAGGTGCTCGAAGCCGTGGACATCCAGCGCGCCAACGTGGTTGCAGCGGTCAGCGCGGACGATGCAGACAATCTGGTCGTTGCGTCTCTGGCGCGGCATCAAAATGGAGCGCGCAAACTGGCAAGGCTACTGTGCTGGCCGGCTGAGGCACCGTGAGCGTGTGTGCTCTGAGAAGTGGCCTCTAGTTTCGAGGCTACTTCTGTTACGTTAAAGGCGCTCTGAAGTCGAAAATTCCATCTTGAACTTGCCACTTGCTCTTGCAATTGGGGCACTTCACAGCGTCCCTTTTCTCCTCCAACGGCGCGTGCC
>CAYZIQ010000016.1:0-32224 GCA_964478375.1 uncultured Chloroflexus sp.
CCTGTTTCTCCTCTTAAATAAGTCTCGCCGCTCCGACTCAGTCAAGAATGACACGTTACACGTTACCCGCTACACGTTACACGTTACGTCAAGGTAAGCTATGCCTGAAATCCGTAAATTGAGTCCCGAAGAAATCGAATCGCTCAAGCCAAAGCCAGAAGGCTCCATTTACAAACAGATCCTGGAAGAATACCAACGTTCCCTCCAGGGCTTCCAGCCGGGCGACTGGGGCGAAATGAAAGAGGAGGAGGGGATCACGCGCCTCTCCACGATGAACCGGCTGCGCCGCGCCGCACGGTCGCTGGGGTGGAAAATCCATTTCAGGCGTACCCGGGGAAATCTCATCCGCTTCGAGATCATCGCAGGATAAACCTGGCGGAAGCCAGCAGCAAAAAACACGGAGGCGAGATGGGGTTGTTGTATAATAGCCTGGAAACAGGAGCTGGTAGCATGACTGACGAAAAGTTATTGGAACGCATCAGCATCACTCCGGGCGTAATGGTTGGAAAACCGGTCATACGCGGCACGCGTTTGACAGTGGAATTCATCCTCAATCTCATGGCCCATGGTGCGACCGCGCAAGAGATCATCGCCGAATACAAAGGCCTGGCGGTCGAAGATGTGCAAGCGTGTATCTTGTTTGCCAGCAAATCGCTGGAAAATACGATCTTCATGCCTCTGACACTGGGGACAGTGTAGATGCGCTTTCTGGTAGACGAGTGCACCGGCCCCGCCGTGGCAGACTGGTTGCGCGCAAGGTCATGATGTGTTCTCGGTGTATGACCCGGCCCGAGGGTTGGACGATGAAAGATCTCAATCCAAACTCAACGTACTAAAACATTTGCTGGAGAATCATGCAGAACGATTGCCAGAGCAGTTTGTGGTGGTGACTGAGAAAAGCGTTAGGTTTGCAAGACATTAAACGTCTCTTCCTCTCCCCCACCGAAGCCCGCCTGCGCGCCGGCTGGCGGCTGCTGATTCAAACGGCCTTGCTCGTCGCCCTGATCCTGTGCATCGGCGTCATTATCCTGCTCCCCTACAGTTACCTGGGCGGAAAGGAATTGAGTGGATTCTTCTACCTGCTGGCCAGTACGATCATCGAGGTTTTTTCTATAACGCTCTCGGTTTTCCTGGCGCGGCGCTTTCTGGATAAGCGTTCATTCGTCAGCCTGGGGCTGAAACTCAACCGGCAAGCAGCCTACAACCTATTGGCCGGCATCATCATCACGTTCATCATGATGGGGTTGATCTATCTCATCATGTGGTTGTCGGGTTGGATCGAATTCGAAGGCTTCGCCTGGCAAAACGCACAACCAGCAGCGGTCATCGCAAACACTTTGCTCATCTTTCTGGCCTTTGTTCTGGTTGGCTGGAACGAGGAACTGCTCAGCCGCGGCTACCACTTGCAAAACCTGGCCGATGGTCTCAACCTTACCTGGGGTGTGATCCTCTCATCCGCCGTATTCGGTGTCCTGCACCTGGCCAACCCAAACGCCACCTGGCTTTCGGCGGCCGGCATTTTCCTGGCAGGGTTGTTCCTGGCCTATGGCTATTTGCGCACCAGGCAACTCTGGCTGCCCATCGGTTTGCACATCGGCTGGAACTTTTTCGAGGGCACGGTGTTTGGATTTCCGGTGAGCGGCATGGAGTTCTATCATCTCATCCAGCACACAGTCGGCGGCCCACAATTGTGGACCGGCGGCGCGTTCGGCCCGGAAGCGGGCTTGGTGATGCTGCCGGCATTGGCAGTGGGTATGATAATGGTGTATACATATACAGAGATCAGCAGGAAGCAGGTAGCGGTTAGCAGTTAGCGGTCAGCCGTTGACGGTTAGCAAAGCGAGGAAGGAGGAAAAATGAGTACGATTCGCAGTTACAGAGATCTTGTCGTCTGGCAGCGCGCGGTGAATTTCTCGGTCAAGATATATCAGACCACCAGGAAATTTCCACGCGAAGAAGTGTATGGTCTGACGTCCCAAATTCGAAGATCAGTAATTTCGATTCCATCCAACATTGCCGAAGGCCAGGGACGCGGGACGGACCCCGCATTTGCCAGTCACCTCGATATCGCCCTCGGTTCTGCTGCCGAACTCGAAACGCAGCTTACTATCGCCTTGAGAGTGGGCTATTTACCGACCGAGGAACACGAAGCTCTCGTATCCGAGTTAACCGAGATCGTCCGAATGTTGTACGGTCTCTTATCCAAACTTCGCCATCCCAAGAACCGCTAACCGCTCTCTGCTATGCGCCCTTACTCCACTCTCCTCTTCGACCTCGGCTCCACGCTCATCTACGCCCGGGAACCCTGGCCTCCGATCCTTGCGCTCGCCGAACAGAAATTGGTGCGATGCCTTCACCAGGTCGGCATCCCTATCGAAAGCGCAGCTCTTCGCAATGGTTTCGACACCTTCCTGGATGCCTATTACGCTTACCGGGATACCGATGAGCATATCGAACCCACCGCCTCCGTTTTTCTGCGCGAACTACTCGCCAGGAACGGCTTCCGCAGCCTCCCTGACCCGATCCTGCGCCGCGCCCTAGACTCCATGTACGCTGTCACCGAGCGCAACTGGCACGTAGAGGAGGATGCCGTCTCCACGCTGGCAAGCCTGAGAGAGAATGGCTATCGTTTGGGATTGATCTCCAATGCTTCGGATGAGGACAGCACGCAGGCGCTCGTTGATCAGGGTGGCTTGCGTCCGTTCTTCGATTTCATCCTCACCTCGGCCGGTTGCAGAATCCGCAAGCCGCACCCGCGCATCTTCCAGATCGCCCTCAATCACTTCAAAATCCAACCCGAGCAAGCCATCATGGTTGGCGATACGCTCGAGGCAGACATCGCTGGAGCCAACAACCTGGGTATCTACAGCGTCTGGATCACGCGGCGAACCGGCCCCGGGTCCGATCCTTCGACCGGCTCACCTGTGCCTGCCCTGTCCCGTCCGCCTGCACCTGTGGCGCAGGCACAGGCGGGCCAGGACGGGGCGGCACACCGTCCTGCGTTCGGTGCAGGGCTGGCGCAGGCAGGACAAGTCTCCGCCATCCAGCCGAAGGCCGTCATCCAGTCATTGAGCGAACTCCCCGCGCTGTTGGAAAGTCTACATCAACCCAGTCCATGATAGAATTGATCCATACCTATGGTCAACGCAGCTTCATCTACCCTGCCGCGAAAATCTGTTTTCCCTTACCTGGCTCTCGCCATTGGCATTTTGGCGCTTAGTTTTTCAGCCATGTTCGTACGTTGGGCAGACGCTCCCGGTCCCATCACTGGCTTTTACCGCATTTTCTTCGCCGCGCTCCTGCTGACGCCGTTTTCCGCCAGCCGTTGTGCAAAGAATTGTAGAGTCAATAAGACAAATGTCATCTTTCCCATCCTAGGGGGGCTGTTCACCGCTTGTGACCTGACAAGCTGGAATTCGTCGCTGAGTTACACAACGGCTGCAAATGCTACCTTACTGGGAAATACCGCGCCGCTCTGGGTGGCGCTGGTCGCACTGTTGGTCTTTCGTGAGAAATTGAAAAAGGGCTTTTGGCTCGGGCTGGCACTGACACTGAGCGGCGCTGCGATGATGGTCGGCAACGACCTTTTCTTCCAGCTAAAGATCGGCATTGGCGACCTGTTGGCAACGGCGGCTGGCGTGTTCTACGCCGGGTACTACCTCGCCACCCAGCGCGGCCGGCAGCACCTCGACCCCATCACTTATATCTGGCTGGTGACGATCAGTGCCAGCGTTGGCCTGCTCGTCATCAACCTGGCGCTTGGCAACCCGCTGACCGGTTACGCCGCGCAGTCCTGGCTGATCTTCCTCGCCACGGCCCTGGTCTCGCAGATCATTGGCTATGTGGCGGTTTCTTATGCCTTGGGCCACCTGCCCGCCTCGGTCGTCGCGCCCACAATGATCGGCCAGCCGGTGATGACCACCATCCTCGCCATCCCTTTACTGAAAGAAATACCAAAACCCATCCAATTGCTGGGTGGCGTTGCGGTACTGGCAGGTATCTACCTGGTGCATCAGTCGCACAGCCAGAACCGCGCAGACAAATCGAACGCATAAAGGGCTTGCCTTCATCGTCTAAATTTTATATACTGAAGTCACCTGAACTACCCGAAGCGAGAGGAGGATGCCATGTATCTTCAAGAAATACTCGAAGTTGCCATCGGTCTGGTTTTTATGTGGCTGATCATAAGTCTGGCTGCCATGCAACTCCAGGAATGGATCGCCAACTGGCTCAAATGGCGCGCCAAAGGTCTGGAAGATGCCATCCGCTCTATGCTTGGTGGTGGGCAGGAAGGCCAGATGTTGACCGAAATGCTCTATCAACACCCGTTGATCGTCGGCCTTAGCTCCAGTACTCACAAAAAGCTTTCCTACATCCCTGCCGACAAGTTCGCCTTGGCTTTATTCGATATCGTCACGGAAGCTGGGACAGAGGCCTGGCCTATCAAGCACGCTCTTGAAGACGTCAAAGCCCAGCTAGCTTCCATGTCCGATCCGGAGGAGAAGAAACTGGCAGCAGACGATTTCGAGGCACTGCTGGCGACCGCGAAACAGCTTGCCGGGACGCAGCTTGGAGAATCAGCTGTTGATAGTCTCAAGTTGCAGATCCAGAACTTTGGAGAGAAGAACCCCGATTTACGACCCGCGATTGAGCTTGCACTCCCGCAGGTCGATTCTTACTATAAAAAGATAATCGAAGAACAACGTAAGGTGCCGCTGGCCGAACGAAATAAAGATTTGACGCTCCACCAGATCCGGCTTGGTTTGCTCGCCATGGAGTCAGTTTATCCCAACACGAAGAAAGCGCTGAACTCCTTGTTGACCGGTGTGGAAGAACGTGTAAACGAAGGCGAACAAGCGCTGGCAAGAGGACTGAAACAGGTCGAGACTTGGTTCGACGACTCGATGGCTCGCCTCTCCGGCTGGTACAAACGAAGGGCGCAGTTCGTTGCCTTTGCGATCGGGGTTGTCCTGGCCATTTTCCTGAATATAGACTCTATCAACGCTGCCACCATGCTATGGCGTGAACCAACGCTGCGCCAAGCCATTATTACCCAGATTGACACTTACATTCAGCAGTACCAGGAAACACCCGCCCCCACTCAGACGCCTATCCCGGGCGCGGCCGACGAAACGCCAACGACTGGCACGCCAACCCAAACAACGGTTGACCCGGCCAAGGTAATTGCAGATTTGAAAGATAAATTAACGGTGCTCAATATTCCCTTCGGTTGGAGTACGGCAGCCTTCGATACCAACAGCGAACCATGCTATATTGTGCCATTCGTGCCGAACACCGCCTGGGGTATTCCCAGTAAGGATGCCGAGGGCAACGCCATCTGCAAAAGGTTCTCCAACCTGCCGGTAGATACAACCGGTTGGCTGGCTAAAATAGTCGGTCTTCTGATGACCGGCGCAGCCGCCGCCCAAGGCGCGCCATTCTGGTTCGACATCCTGAAGAAGCTCATCAACGTCCGTAGTTCGGGGCCGAATCCATCAGAAAAGCCTGCGGGATAAGACAAGGCACCACCAACAAAACAGGGCCGCCATTAGCAGCCCTGTTTTTGATCCTAAGCCGAAGCGCCTAAATCGCTTACGCATTTTCGAATTGACTGTTATACAGGCTGGCGTAGAAGCCCTTCTTTGCCAGCAATTTCTCGTGTCTGCCCTGTTCCACAATATCGCCATTATTCATCACCAGGATCCAGCCAGCATCGCGAATAGTGGACAGGCGATGGGCGATGATAAAGCTGGTACGGCCTTTCATCAGGTTGTCCATTGCCTTTTGGATCAGCACCTCCGTGTGGGTGTCTACCGAGCTGGTAGCTTCATCCAGTATGAGAATCTTGGGGTCTGCCAGGATGGCACGTGCGATCGTCATAAGCTGCATTTGGCCTTGAGATATGTTGGTAGTTTCCTCGTTGAGCACCAGGTTGTAGCCTTCCGGCAATGTGCGGACAAAATGGTCCACATGGGCAGTCTTAGCTGCCGCGATGACCTCCTCGTCGGCGGCGTCGGAGCGGCCATAGCGAATATTTTCCATGATAGTGCCATTGTAGAGCCAGGTATCTTGCAAGACCATGCCAAACATGCAGCGCCAGTCCCCACGCGTGAAATCTCTAATATTATGGCCATCCACTAGGATGGCGCCACCATCGGTATCATAGAAACGCATCAGCAGTTTGACCATGGTAGTTTTACCAGCACCGGTCGGTCCAACGATGGCGATCTTTTGGCCTGGTTCAGCGTAGAAGGAGAAGTCGTTGATAACAATCTTGTCGGGGGTGTAACCAAAGCGGACATTCTTGAAATCCACGCGACCTTCGACTTTGTCCAGGTGGACGGGCGTGCCAGTATCGGGAACTTCCTCTACCTCGGCCAGAAATTCGAACACCCGCTCAGCCGATGCAGCGGTTTGTTGGAAGATGTTGGAAATGTTGGCGATCTGCGTGATCGGCTGTGTAAAGGAACGGACGTACTGGATAAAGGCCTGAATGTCGCCGACGGTAACCGCGTTTTTGATAGCCAGGTAACCACCCAGGATGCAGATTGCCACATAACCTAAATTTCCAACAAAATTGATAACGGGGAACAGCAAACCGGATAGAAATTGGGATTTCCAGGCCGAGTCGTAGAGGGTGTTATTGAGTACGTCAAATTGCTCAACACTTTTTTCCTCGCCATTGAAGGACTTCATCACGATATGACTGCCATACATTTCCTCGACATGTCCGTTGACATGCCCCAGATAATCCTGTTGCTGCTTGAAATACTTTTGTGATTGACCAATCACCAAACCAATGATCACGAAAGACACAGGAACGATCACCAAAGCCACCAGGGTCATCTGCCAACTGATGGAGAACATCATCACCAACACGCCGATTACCGTCGTTACGGAGGTAACGATTTGTGACAAGCTCTGGTTGAGGGTCTGGCTGACCGTATCCACATCATTCGTTACTCTCGAGAGCACTTCACCATGGCTCGTCCCGTCAAAATATTTGAGTGGCAAGCGATTGATCTTCTGGGAAATGTCCTTACGGAAGCGGTAGGTGATATCCATAGAAATACCGGCCATGATCCAACCCTGGATATAACCAAACAGTCCCGAGAGGAGATACAAGAAGAGCGTTATAAGAATGATATGGCCAATGTAACCGAAGTCAATTGAGCCGGTTCCGGCGATCTGGGCCATCACACCTTCGAACAGTTTGGTTGTGGCTTTACCCAGGATCTTTGGGCCGGCGATGGAAAAGATCGTGGAGGCAACGGCAAAAAGCATCACCACTAAGATCGGTGCCCTGTATGAGCCAAGGTAACGGATCAGCTTTTTCATGGTGCCTTTAAAGTCGCGCGGCTTTTCGCCTCGTCTCATCATCGCCATCGGGCCGCCACGGCCCATAGGCCCATGGCCGCCCATTGGGCCACGACCACCCAAGGAGCTACGATCTGCTTGTGTATTGTTGCTTTGCGTGCTCATGCCAATTCCTCCTTGCTGAGCTGCGATAATGCAATGCCTCGATAAATCTCACAGCTTTTCATAAGCTCATGATGGGTTCCTTTGCCGACGACCTTGCCCTCGTCGAGGACGATGATTTGCTCAGAATTTTTTATGGTAGCAATACGCTGGGTCACGATCAGAAGAGTGCTGGAACTGGCGTGTTCTTTGAGCGCCTTGCGCAAAGCCGAATCGGTCTTGAAATCCAAGGCAGAGAAGCTATCATCGAAAATATAGATGGGCGCTTTTTTGACCAGGGCACGCGCAATCGAGAGGCGCTGTTTCTGGCCGCCGGAGACATTCATTCCGCCCTGGGCGATCTCAGATTGCAGTCTTTCCGGCTTTGCGGAGATGAACTCAGTCGCCTGAGCAATATCGGCAGCCAACTCCAACTCTTCCTCGCTGGCGTTCTCGTCGGCATACCGCAGGTTGCTTTCGATCGTACCGGAGAACAGATTACCCTTTTGGGGAACATAGCCGATCCTATCGCGCAAATCGTGTTGCGTGACTTCACGTATGTCCACACCATCTACATAGATGGCGCCATCGGATACTTCGTAGAAACGCGGGATCAGGTTGACGACGGTGGATTTGCCTGAGCCGGTGGTACCGATAAAGGCCGTAGTCTGTCCCGGCTGGACAGTAAAGCTGATATTGTGTAAAACATCCTCTTCCGCGTCCGGGTAGCGGAAGCATACATTCCTGAACTCGACTGTACCTTTGAATGGCTCGGGGAATTGTCTAGGGTTTTTCAGGTCTTTGATAACGGGTTCGGTCTCCAGGACGTCGGCAATCCGATCGCCTGATACAGCCGCCCTGGGCAGGACGATGAACATCATCGAAAGCATGAGAAATGCAAAGACGATTTGCAAGGCGTACTGCATGAAAGCCATCATGTCGCCAACTTGCATTTGCGACTGGGCGACCTGGTGCGCGCCAACCCAGATGATCAACACGGTCAGCCCGTTCATGACCAGCATCATGACTGGCATCATGACCACCATGAGACGGCTGATGAAAAGTAGGGTGCTGGTCAGGTCCTTATTGGCCTTGTCGAAGCGGCCTTCCTCAAATCCCTGCATGTTGAAGGCTCGGATGACCATCATGCCGGACAGGTTTTCGCGGGTCACCAGATTGAGCCGATCAATCAAATTCTGTATGCTCTTGAACTTAGGCAAGGAGATCGAGAATACGGTCAGGATCAAACCGAGCAACACGATGACCGCCAATGCAATGATCCACCACATGGAGACACTTTTCCCCATAGCCCGGATCACGCCCCCCACCCCAATGATGGGCGCGTAGATGACCATGCGTATGATCATGAAGACAACCATCTGAATCTGCGTGATGTCGTTGGTGGATCTGGTAATCAACGAGGCCGTCGAGAATTTATCGAATTCAGTGCTGGAAAAGTCCTCTACCCTTTTGAAGACATACCTGCGCAGGTCGCGTGCGAAGCCGGCGGCAGTTTGGGCAGCGAAGTAACCAACGATTATTGTGCAGGTCACGGAAACTAACGTTATCAGCAGCATCAGAATACCGGTATGAAGTATGTAATTCGTTTGGAGCTTTCCGGTATCCATGCCGAGGGCGGCATACTCAGCCTTGACCGATCCGACTGCCATTTGGGTGATCATCTTGTCGCCCAGGGTACTGAACTTCTGAGCGACGGCACTGGTGATCGTCGAGAGTTGCGAAGCGGGGAGTTTACCCAATAGAGCAAAAATATCCATGCCGGCTGGCAACTGGGACAGGTTAAAACCCAGGCCCTGGGCCATCGCCGCGGCCTTGGAAGGGTCAGCCATCGCCTGTTGGAGGAAAGAGACGATCAATAAGGCTTTGCCCATCACGGGGTTCAGCTTGTCTGTTTCGGCCTTATCAATTTTATTGAGTACGTAGATTGGCTCGTTGGCAAGCACAGGATATTCTGCGAGATACTTGACGTAATCGAGCGAATTGTTATCCACCAGGGTGTAATCGCCGAGCACAAGCGCCCTATCATCCGCGCTCAGAAACATTACCACTTTATCCATTTCGCTTTTGCGGATGGCGGCTGGCACAGCATTTTCCACTCCGCCCTGCTGAATGCCGATATTGACGATCTTCGACATGTAATCTGGCAATGCCAGGTCAGCATTTGCCTGGATGAACAGCAGCGCCACGGCAAACAATATCGGAAGAATGTAAGGCTTTAAATATTTGGCCAATCGTGACATGGTCGTGTTGCTCCTCTTTAGGAAATATTGACATACCGCGCGGCATCACGGCTGGAAAGCACGTGAAGCACACTTTATTGCTTGGTCAGCTATTGCACTTACTCTTAGGTTGTTTCGAGTTTCTGGAAAGCTCTGATCAGCACAGGCAGGGTCTCCAAAACGGCCTCTTGCTCCTCGCTTTTCAGGCTGGAGGCTAGGTCACCCACCCAGCGGTATCGTTCGTGGATCCCGGTCTCGATCAGATTGCGGCCTTTCTCACTCAAGGTAATTTGCTTGGCCCGGCGGTCATTGGGATTCTCGGTACGCTCGAGCAGGCCATCCTTGACCAGTTTGTCAATCAACTGGCTGGCAGCCGCACTGGAGATTTTCATATGGCCGCCAATATCTGAGACCCCGCAATTGTCACGGTAGAACAGGTGCATCATAATGCCAAATTGTGGCATTGAAAGCCCTGTGGTCTTTACGTAGCGCATCCAGTCGCGTATCGAGCGTGTGGTGGAAACTTCCATCCATTGAACGATGATTTGGATTGCATCGTTTGTATCTGACATAATTAAGCCATCCTATTAGTTAAGCGGGCCAAAATATATTACCAACTTAAGCTTTTGTCAAGGGTTGAGATTGGTATCTCCCCAAAATTTATTGGGATGAACCGAGATAGTTTATAATCAAACCATGACCGACTTGTTCGACCACGCCCTGCAGGAACGCATGAAAAGCGAGGCGCCTCTGGCCGCCCGTATGAGACCGCGTACACTGGAAGAGTTTGTCGGCCAGGAGCACATCGTTGGGCCAGGCAAACTCCTGCGGCGCGCCATCGAAGCCGACAAGTTGTTCTCGTCCATTATCCTATGGGGGCCGCCCGGCACTGGCAAAACCACGTTGGCGATGGTCATTGCCAACCAGACCAAGTCCAATTTCGAGACGCTCTCGGCGGTGCTGGCTGGCAAGACTGAACTCCGGGACGTGATTGACGCCGCCCTCGAGCGACGCCGTCTGTACCAGAAAAAAACCATCCTTTTCGTGGACGAAGTCCACCGCTGGAACAAGGCCCAACAGGACGCACTCCTGCCCCACGTCGAGAATGGCACGTTCGTCCTGATCGGCGCGACCACAGAAAATCCATATTTCGAAGTCATCGGCGCGCTGGTTTCGCGCTCGCGCGTCTTTCAACTCCATCCCCTGACAGAAGAACAGACCGGTCTGATTCTGGATCGCGCCCTCTCGGACCCTGAGCGTGGCTACGGGAAGCGCCGGATCGTTCTTGACCCTGAAGCCCGCCAACACTTGATTGACGTGGCTGGCGGCGACGCGCGCAACGCCCTCAACGCCCTCGAGCTTGCCGTGGAGTCAACCTCCCCTGGCGTCGATGGAAACGTCCACATCACGCTGGAGGTAGCTCAGGAATCCATACAGCGCCGCGCCGTGCTCTACGACAAGGACGGCGACGCTCACTACGATACCATCTCCGCCTTCATCAAATCCGTGCGCGGCTCTGACCCGGACGCAGCCCTCTACTGGCTGGCCAAGATGCTCTACGCTGGTGAAGACCCGCGTTTCATCCTGCGCCGCCTTATCATCCTGGCGGGGGAAGATATCGGCCTGGCTGATCCAATGGGCATTGTAGTGGCCGCTTCGGCCGCGCAAGCCTTCGATTACATCGGCTTGCCTGAGGGGGTCTATCCCATCGTGGAGGCGACGCTCTACTTGGCGACCGCGCCCAAGTCCAACACAGCCACTTCTTACTTCAAGGCCTTTGAGCGCATCGAGCAAGAAGGCATCGGTGACGTGCCTTCACATTTAAAAGATTCCAGCCGGGACGCGGTCGCTCTGGGTCACGGCAAGGGCTACGAATACCCCCACATGCACGTAGATCACTTCATCCCTCAGCAATATCTTCCCAGGGAGTTGCTCGGCACTTATTTCTACAAGCCTTCGGAGATAGGTTATGAGGTGCAAGTGCACCGGCGGCTTGAAATGTGGCGCGAAGCGCAACGCAAAGCCCTTGGCATCACCCGCCGCGAAGATGTGCCGGATCTCACGCAGGAGAAGATTGACGAATTGAAAAGACACATAAAGTAACGTTTACAGGTTCGCATGTTGGTTCACTGTTTTCAGACGTGGCAACGTGCAAACATTCAAACGAGCAAACATGCCAACCCTTCTCCTCATCCGTCACGGCGATAATGACTACCTCAGGAAGAACATCCTACCCGGATTGCGGCCCGGCATCCACCTGAACGGGACCGGCCGCCAGCAGGCTGCGGAACTTGCCCGCACCCTGGCCAGCCTACCGATAAAAGCGCTTTATTCCAGCCCCCTTGAGCGCGCCGTTGAGACAGCCGAACCTCTGGCAAAGACCCTCGGCTTGCCAATCCAGGTCCGCCCGGCGCTGACCGATATTGATGTCGGCGAGTGGGTCGAACGTTCCTGGAAGGCCCTGCGCCGCACCAAACACTGGGAAATGATCCAGCACTCGCCTTCGCGCTTCCAATTTCCAGGCGGCGAATCGTTCGCCCAGGCACAGGGTCGCGTCGTGGCTGCATTGGAGGCGATTATCGCCGACCATGAACGGCGCGACACGCTGGGGGTCATCTTTCACGCCGACCCGATCAAACTAGCCGTTGCCCACTACCTCGGTCTGCCATTGGACAACTTTCAGAGGCTGGTTGCGCTCACCGGCTCGGTGACGATACTAAAGGTTGACGGCCAAGTCGCCAGATTGCTGGCACTCAACCTCATCCCCCCGTTCTCTTTTCCCAAACCTTAGAGCGGAATGCCAGTTCCTACAAGATTCGGGAATCTGCCAAGGCACGCGGTTACTTATTGAATTCGGGATCTTTGCTGGTGTACAAGGCGATCCGGTTACCGGTTGGGTCAGTAAAAATCCCGAACCAGCCAACGCCGGGAATCTCGCTCTTGGGGACGATCATCCTTCCGCCGAGCATCTCGGCCTTTTTCAAGTCCGCCTCGATATCAGCGCTGTCAACGTAAATGAGCACGTCGCCGGGCTGGGTGCCTTCACCGAGCGGAGTGAAACCTCCACCCGGCGCTTCAGTCGGCTCCCACAACATGTAGTTCATTTCAGGCACGGGAGTAATTTTCCACCCAAACAAGGCTTTATAAAATTCTCCGGAAGCCTTCAGATTGGCGGATGGGATTTCGATGTGGACGATATTTCGTTTGCTCATGGCAATCTCCTTGCTATTCATGGACACACGCAAATAAATCCCGTTCCAGCTTTTCCCCCTCTTCGAACGGAGGGACAGCGCGCATGAAGTTCTCCCTCCCGCTGAACATGCGCAGGATGAACCCGACCAAGCTGCCGCCCACACTTGCACCTGCGGCAAGTGCAGGTGTACGCCCCCCACCCTGGCTGAGGTGACAGGCCCCAGCTTTTTCCTTCTTCTCCAGCACCGGGTGGATGTTGATCCGGGCGTTCGTTGGGAAATTCACGGCAGCGATGGACACCAAATCAATATCGCCATTCGCGCCGAACTTGCGCGGGTCTTTACCGATAAGCCGCAGCACACGCACAGCGACCTTCAGAAAGCCGTGCGGCATGGTGTGAAAATACAACCGCTGCGGCTGGTATGGAGGCAAACCATCTGCCAAGAAGTTCGGATTCGCCGCCTGCTCGAAAGCGCGCACCGTCGCTTTGTGGATGGCGACGTGATCGGGGTGATGGTAACCGCCGATGGGGTCGAAAGTCAGCACCACCTGCGGATGGAGTTCGCGGATGTAACGGACAATCTTCGCGGCGACCTCATCCAATGGTTGGGCCGCCAGCGCCTGCGGGTGAGCATTGTCGGGTGAGCCGGGCATACCCGAATCGCGATAATCTAGAAAATGAACTCCCGTCAGCCCCAAAATCCCCGCCGCACAACGCAGTTCGGATTCCCTGAGCTCCGCGACGGAATCGAAACCAGCCAGCATTTCCTGTGGAATTTCCCCTACCTCACCGCGCGTGGCACACACCAGGTGCACATCCACGCCGCGCGAGGCATAGAGCGCCAAGGTACCGCCCATGCCGAAGGATTCGTCGTCGGGGTGGGCCAGAACAGCAAGAAGAGTAAGTTTAGACATGGGGGCAATTGTACCCGAGAACCAGAATTCGATAGTCTCTCGCTAGGACATCTTTTAGGAAGACTATCCAAACTCTAGGTATCCAAAGATACTTTGCGCAAATGCCATGGCGCGGCTTGTTCGTAAGAATATCCAGCCCGCAATACCTTTACTTCTTTCCATGGCCCTGAAACGATCTGTAAACCAACCGGAAGCCCAATGGAGGTGAAACCGCACGGCAGGGATAGAGCCGGCAAGCCGGCCAGGTTGAAGGGCGCGGTGAAGCGCGTCAGGCGGCGGGCCTGCTCGATGGCATCCGTGCCTTCGATGAGCGGCGCGGGGATGGGGGTGGTCGGGGTAAGCAAAATGTCGTAATCCAGAAAGAAGTTTTTGAATTTCCGGCGCATTTCGGACTGTGTGCGCCGCGCAAGAGCATACTCGGTCGAAGTACAAGCCGCGCCAGTTTGCAGACGCTGGCGCACGTCCGCGCCGAACCAATCCGGGTGCTGAGTCAACCGCTGACGATGATAGGCGGCCGCGTCCGCCTGGACCAGCAAACCATTCGCAAGCGCAGCTTCACGCGCCCAGGAGAGATCGGCTTCTTCCACATGCGCGCCAAGCGATTCGAAGAGCCTGGCGGCTGACTGAACCGCCTCGCCAACCTCGGCGTCAGTTTCGGCGAAGTATTCGCCGCAAGCCAGGGCAATTCGCCAGCCTTCGACGCCATCCTCGAGATGGACAAGATAGTCGTCCACGGGCTGGTCCACCGAGGCGGGATCAAGCGGATCGTAGCCGGCCATGGCTTGCAGTAGCAGCGCCACATCCCGCACGGTACGCGCCATCGGTCCAGCATGGTCGAGGTTCCACGAGAGTGGAATGACGCCGCGCAGGCTGACCCGTCCGTAAGTCGGCTTCAAGCCGACTACGCCACATAAGGAGGCGGGGATGCGAATCGAGCCGCCGGTATCCGTACCGAGGGCGCCCAGGCACATCCCAGCCGCCAGCGCGGCCGCGCTGCCGCTCGACGAGCCGCCAGTGATGCAAGCCGTGTCCCACGGATTGCGGCAGGTGCCAAAGTGCGGATTGATACCCGTCACACCCAGGGCGATCTCGTGCATATTGGTCTTGCCGAGCAGCACCGCGCCCGCCTTTTTCAGCTTTTCGACAACGGGGGCATCCTCGGCGGGGAAATAGTCAGCGAAGAACTTGGAACCGGCAGTGGTGCGGACGCCAGCGGTCTCGAAGAGGTCTTTGAGGGCGATGGGAATACCGAAAAGCGGCAAATCCTGTTGCACATCGGGGAATTGCTTCGCCGCCTCGGTCTCGATACGTGCTTCGGCAGGCTCAGCACTACTCGACCATCGGCGGTTCGCAATGACACTCGTCACGCTGATGAACGCATTTAGCCTCGGGTTGAGGCGCTCGATTTGACGGGAGCAGGCTTCGGTCAGATCTGCCGCGGAAATATCGCCGGTGCGGATCAATTCGAGGGCGGAGGAAATGGTCAGTTCAGCGGGGCAAACGTCCATCATCCCCATTAGATCCCAAAGTGAAAGGGGCTGGTCTGGGACCAGCCCCTGCTGAAAAACTGGTTAGAACAATCCGACCACCTTGCCGGTCTTCAAGTCGAGGTCCACGTCGTAGAACACCGGGCGGGTGGGCAGTCCGGGCATAGTACGCATCTCGCCCAACAGCGGATAGAGGAAGCCCGCTCCGACCGAGGCGCGGACGTCGCGGATCGGCACGCGGAAGCCGGTCGGCGCGCCCTTGATGCTGGCGTCGTGCGTGAACGAGAGGTGCGTCTTGGCCATGTTCATGGGCAGTTTGTCGAAGCCGAGTTTGGTATAGAGGGCGATCTTTTCCTCCGCTTCGGGCAGGTAATCCACACCGCCGGCGCCGTAGATTTCCTTGCAGATGATCTCGATCTTCTCCTTGATGGAGAGTTCGAGCGGATAGAGGAATTTGAATTGGGTCGGCTTTTCGGCAGCTTTGACCACCGCCTCGGCCAGTTTGACAGCGCCCTTGCCGCCCTCCATCCAGTGCGTGCAGACCACCGCATCCATCGCCCCCGCTTCGATGGCAGCCTTGCGGATCAATTCCACTTCGGCCGGGGTATCCGTCGCAAACGGGTTGATCGCCACGACCACGTTCACGCCAAACTTGAGCGCATTCTTGATGTGGCGCTCCATGTTGGGGAGGCCCTTCTTGAGCAGGTCGAGATTCTCTACAGTGTATTCGTGCGCCAGCGGTTTGCCAGCCACCACCTTCGGCCCGCCGCCGTGCATCTTCAGAGCGCGGACGGACGCCACGATTACCACCACCTGCGGGATCAGCCCCGAACAACGGCACTTGATATCGAAGAATTTCTCCATGCCGCAATCGGCGCCGAAGCCCGACTCGGTCACCACGTAATCGGCCAGTTTCAGGGCAATCTTGTCGGCAATGATGGAACTATTCCCGTGCGCGATATTGGCGAACGGCCCGGCGTGGACGAAAGCGGGCGTGCCCTCGAGAGTCTGCATCAGGTTCGGTTTGATGGCGTCCTTCATCAGCACGGCCATCGCGCCGGCTACGCCCAGGTCCTCGGCGGTGACGGCATCGCCGCGCTTATCCACGGCCACCACCATGCGGCCGAGGCGCTCGCGCATATCCGCCAGGCTGGTGGTCAGCGCGAGGATGGCCATGATTTCGGAGGCGACAGTGATATCGTAACCGGACTTGTGCGCGAAATTGTTCTCCTCCTTGCCCTGCCCGACCGTGATCTCGCGCAACATGCGGTCGTTAATGTCAATGACGCGCCGCCACTGCACGCCGCTGTAGTCAATGTTGAGGCGTGCAAAGCGGCGGCGCTCTTCGGGGGTCAGGTCATTGGGGTTCGTCTTGTCAATGCCAAGTTTTTTCAACCGGCGCAGCATCGTCGGCGAGAAGAAACGTTCGCCCTTCTTATTGGGCGGGCAGAGCGCGTCGAACAACTTGTTGTCATCCGGCGTGTGGGCTTCGTGGAAGATGCGAGTGTCCAGCGCCGCAGCGCACAGGTTGTGGGCGGCCGTGATGGCGTGAATGTCGCCGGTCAGGTGCAGGTTGAAATCCTCCATCGGGATGATCTGCGAGTACCCGCCGCCGGCCGCGCCGCCCTTGATGCCGAACGTCGGCCCCTGCGACGGCTGGCGGATGACGGTCATCACGCTCTTACCCAGGTGCGCCCCGAGCGCCTGGCTGAGGCCGACCGTGGTGGTCGTCTTGCCTTCGCCGAGCGGGGTGGGCGTGATCGCCGTCACGTCAATATACTTGCCGTCCGGGCGGTCCTTGAGCCGCTCCAGGATTTCGAGTTTGACCTTGGCCTTGTACGGGCCGAAAAGCTCCAGTTCGCTGGGCTGGATGCCCAGTTCCTCGGCAATCTGCAGGATGGGCTTTATCGTACCTTCCTGGGCAATCTCGATATCGGAAGGCACAGGCGTACGGAGCTTCAACGGTGTTGGTGTGAATTTTCTGGCCATACAAACTTCTCCCTTTTTCTGAGAATTTTCTTGGTTCTTTGGAACTTCTATGTTGAAGAGAACTTCAGCCTTTATTCTCTTAGATTTCAGATTTTCGCGCAAGAGACTTATATCCCATATTTCCGTGTAAGGTGTCACGAAGGTGTAGGATATAATAATGGTCTTTGCCGGACTGTTCCCGCGCATCCTGATCTCGACCCTGAAGCCGGAGTGGAGCCTGACGATTTACAACGCCTCTTCCACGCCCTACACGCTCAAGGTTATGACCATCGTGGCCGGCAGTTTTTTCCACTTCGCCGTTCGTTTCAGTGTACAAGCTGAGTCAGCCATGCAACCGCAGCCGGAATCCTCAATATCACCCAATAGACGCCGGAGGCCATTGCGGCTGCCGCCGGGATAGTTACAACCCAGGCAATGGCAATGTCACCGGCCACGCCCCAACGCACCTTGCTCACACGTTCGGCTGAACCCACGCCTATGATGGCAGAGCTGACCACCTGGGTGGTGCTGACCGGGCCGCCGACCAGAGATGCGCCCAGTATCACGAAAACCGAAGTCACCTGTACCGCAAAGCCGTGCACCGGCCTGATTTTGTAGAATTTACCTCCTAAAGTCTTGATCAATCGCCAACCGCCCAATGCTGTTCCCAAGGCAATCGCGCCTGCGCAAACGGCGATGACCCAAAATGGAACAGAAAAAACTTTCAAATAGCCCGTAATCAACAACCCCAGGGTGATCACACCCATCGTCTTCTGGGCATCGTTCGTGCCATGACTGAATGCCAGGGCGATACCAGTGAGTATCTGTGTACGTCGGAAAAACCAATTGATCTTCGGGGAAGCGCCCCGCGCCAGGGAAAAGATCAGCTTAGTGATAACATAGCCAAAAACAAGTCCGACGATGGGCGAGGTGAACAGCGCGATCAGCACTTTTTCCAACCCAGCTAATTGAATAGCCTCAAAGCCTGCGCCAACGACGACAGCGCCGATGAGACCGCCCACCAAAGCATGGGAAGAACTGCTGGGGATCCCCAAGAACCAGGTAAGCAGATCCCACACGATCGCGCCGATCAAGGCAGCCAGGATCACCTCGATGGTGATGCTCTCGGCAGCGACAATTTCATGAGCGATCGTCCTTGCCACTGCCACACCAAAGATAAACGGTCCCAAGAATTCCGCCAGCGCGGTCACACCCAGAGCCACCGCCGGCCGGAACGCCCGCGACGAGATCATCGTAGCGACAATGTTGCTCGAATCATGTATGCCGTTCAAAAAGTCGAACAGCACAGCCAAAACGAGAACGAGAATGGTGACAGGCAGCACGAAAAGCCTCCGCTTATGTCATCTTGACAATGATGTCGGCGATGACATTGGCAGCTTCATCTCCCCGATCGGCCGCGTTGCTCAGGTGACGATAGACCTCCCGCATCTTGAGCATTTCAATGACATGGTGGACATCTTCCGGCCCACTGAACAGGTCTGCAACCGCTTCCCGATAAACGTCCTCCACTCGATTTTCGAGTGCCTTCGCCCGTTGAGCATGATCCGTCGCCACCCTCGGATGCTCCCTCAGCCGCTGGACAGCCAGATGGATCTCGTAAGCCGCGTCCCGCAGCAGGGAGGCAATCCGCCCCATGAATGGCGTCGGCTCAACGTTCAGGACGCCCATCTCCGTGATGGTACTATAGGCATAGTCCAGCACATCGTCAATGGTGCGCGAGAGGGCAAAGATATCCTCCCGGTCAATGGGCGTGACGAACGTGCGATTCAGCTCATCAATCAGGATGCGCCGGACCTCGTCCGCCTCCTTCTCCGTGGCCGTGATCTGCATCACAGTCTCTGCATTGGGCGATTTCATGTACTCCTGCAGAAGCTCCGTACCCCTCAGAGTCAGAGAGGCCTGCTCGTTGATCAATTTGAGAAACTGGTCTTGCCGTGGTTTGAATAACTTGGACATAGAAAGTTTCTTTCTCCAAGGATGAAATACCTTTGCTGATAATAAAAGGCAGGAATGGGGGGTGTGGACGAGCGTACACTGTCCACACCCCCCATGCTTATTCCGGGGGTGCCCAAAGAGTAATGGACTAAGCCACCGGCACTTGTTTCATCGTTGCTGGAATAGCGATATCAAGCAACTTGCATACCGTCGGCGCGATCTGAAGTTGGGAGATCACCTCTTTCGTGTCACCCTTGCCAGCCACATCGGGCCTGATCAAATACAGCGGGACCTCGCGGACATCGGGTGTGGTTCCGCCGTGGAGTTTATCAGCGTTCATGCCATGATCGCCAGTGACAAGTACGCTGTAACCTCGCCCCACCCACTCAGCGATGAGGTTGGTCATCCACATATCTTGTAGAATGGCGCGGTTGCGGTATTCGCTGGAATCAGCCCCATATTTTTCGCCCATGTAGTCCATGCCCATCGGATGGACGAGCAAATAATCGGGGGCAAACTTGCGCACCAGCGCCCCAGCCGTGGCGAAGAGTTCGATGTCCGGATAGTCATCCTGGGTGTAAAAACGCCCGTGCTGGATGAATAGAGTATCGTCATCTACCTCCCGATCGTCAATTCGATCATAGGGGGCACGGTTATATAACTCAGAAAACCAGTAATAAGCTGCAGCGGCAGTGATTTTGCCAGCCTCGCGCGCGGCCTGGAAGACATTGGGCTTCGTCGAGCGGCGCACTACGAGGTTAGAGATAATTCCATGCTCGTTCGCCGCCAGGCCGGTATGGACTGTCTCGTACATGGGTCGGGACATACTAGGCAACTCGCCAATCACTTTGTAGAGACTGGCGAGTTTCACCTCCACCAAATGCCCCAGGTAACCCATTCCCGCGACGGCGGCGTCATAGCCGAGGGCATCAGAAAGCACCAGGACTACTTTGCCCAAGTTCTTAGCCTCCTTTTTTCACGTCCCAGAGTTCAAGATCAGAATGGCTTCACGCGAGCACGTTACCTGTTCCTTTTCACCGATCTTGGGAAGCGCCAGATGTGGATTGTTGAAGGTGTCCATATAAAATCTGGTTCGACCGATGACTATCTGAACACGGACGATCGAACCCAGGAAGGTGATATTCTCGATGGTACAATCGAATAAATTGGCTTTCTTCTGCTCGGCGGCAAAATTTATCCGCTCAGGACGTATCGCAATCATGACTTTGTCGCCGCTTCGCTTGCCTTCCAGGCCTCCCTCGGCCTGCAGCGAGACGCCTTCTACACACAAGGTGTTGCTCGCCGGATCAACAACTTCTGCCTCCACCGCATTCAAAGTCCCAACGAAGTTGGCAACAAACCCGGTCTGCGGAAAGTTATAGATCTCAAACGGTGTGCCAATCTGCTCGATGTTACCGGCTTCCATCACGACAATCCGATCCGAGATGGATAGAGCCTCCTCCTGATCATGGGTGACATATATGGCTGTGATGCCCAATTTACGCTGGATGGCGCGAATCTCAGCCCGCAGCTGGACCCGGATTTTGGCATCCAGCGCTGAGAGCGGTTCGTCGAGCAGGAGGACCTGCGGTTGTATGGCTAACGCACGCGCCAGGGCTACGCGCTGTTGCTGGCCGCCTGAAAGTTGGTAAGGATAACGGTTGCCAAGATCCGGCATCCTGATCAGTCCGAGCATTTCCCTGACCCGCTCGGCGATCTCCTCCTTAGATTTTTTGGCGATCTTCAGCCCAAAGCCGATGTTGTCTCCGACCGTCATGTTGGGGAACAGCGCGTAGGCCTGGAAAACCATACCAACATTTCGCTGGTTGGGGGTTTTGTTAGTGATGTCCTGCCCGTTGAGCACAATCGTGCCTGCGGTGGGCACCTCGAAGCCGGCCACCATGCGCAAGGTGGTCGTCTTGCCACAACCGCTTGGCCCAAGAAAGGACACCAGCTCGCCCTTCTCGACGTGCAGGTCAAAATCGTGAACCGCCAGCGTGTCGCCGAACGTCTTTCTCGCATGGTTAATATCTAGGAATGCCATTATTGCCTCATTGTTCTAGCGTGCGCCGCCGACTTGGACCCCGCCGCGTGCGCCGCGCCCGATCCATTGGATCAGCATGATCGAGCCCCACGTGATCAGGAAGCTCACAACCGAAACCGCCTGGGGGGTGTAGGCTTTCACTGCCCCAATATACTCGATGTACGGGCCAAAAGCGGGCTTCGCTAACAGAGAGGCGAAGGTGAACTCACCCATCGCGATGGCAAAGGTCAGGAAGACGCCGCTCAAGATAGCCACGCGCAGGTTGGGGAAGATAACATCTCTGAGGATCGTCCCCCAGCCTGCCCCCAGGCTCTGCGCCGCCTCGGTCAGCGTGCGGACGTCAATTGACCGCAGCCCCGCGTCCACCGAACGGTACATGTAAGGAAGCGACAGCACCGTGTAGCCCGCGATCAGGAGCACGGGCGTTGAGTTCAGCGATAGCGGCGGCCGGCCGTACAGGCGCAGCAGGCCGAAGGTCAGCACCACAGCCGGGATGACGAAGGGCAGCAGGGTGACGAACTCGACGTATGGACGCCACTTGGGCAGCTTGAGCTGCACCCAGTAGGCCGTCGGCACGACCAGCAGCAGGCTGATGATGATTGTCAGGACCGCCCACACCATCGAGTAGCCGAAGTTTTTATAGAAGTCCGGATCCTGAAACGCCACGCGGTAGGCTTCGAAGGTGTACTTGCCTCTGATCATCCGCATACTGAACTCGAGCGTCGAGATCAACGGGATGAAGAAGTACAACACGCCAATGATGAACCAGAACCAGGACCAGATTGGAGACCGTTTCATTGCACCCACCTCGCTGCCCTTCGCTGGGACCAGGCGTAGACGACCATGACCAGGGCCATGATGACGATCATGCCCAGCGCCATGGCGTTGCCGAGACCGGGGTTGTAGAGCACGTCGCCCTGGATCTGAGCGCCAATGACGATCGTGGCCAGGTTCAGGAAGGAGCCGGTAAAGGCGTAGGCCGTGGCGTAGGCCCCAAAGGCGTTCCCGAACAGCAGGATGGTCGTGCCCAGCAGTGTCGGCGCCAGGATCGGCAGCGCGATGTAACGCCAGTAGTGGGCTGTGCCGCCACCCAGGTTCTCGCAGGCTTCCCTCCACTCGCGCCGCAGACCATCCAGCGCCGGGGCCATCACCAGCACCATCAGCGGGAACTGGAAGTACATATAGACGATGCTCAAACCCGTAAAGGTGTAGATCGTAAAGCCTTGAGCATGGATGTCAACGTGTAAAACAGCTTCGATGATCCGGGTGACCAGCCCGATGTTGCCCATCGTGGCCACAAAGGCGAACGCCAGCGGCACGCCGGCGAAGTTGGAGGCAACGCCCGAGAACGTCAGCATGAAGTTGCGTACGCCCTTCGGCAGCCCACCAATGGTTACGGCATAGGCCAGCAGAAAGCCGAAGATGGCCCCGCCAAGCGCGGTGACCACGCTGATCTCCAGGCTGAGCTTATAGGCGTTACGGATGTCTTTCTCCAAAAAGATATCCAGGATGTTCTGGAATGTAAAACCGCCGCCCGGAGCCTCGAAGCTGCGCACAAAAATGGAGATCGAGGGCAGTAACAGAAACAACAAAGCAAACAGGAAGAAGGGGGCAAGCCCGGCCCATGTCCACGAGAAACTTTTTCGAAGGGGACGCGCCGCTGGCGCGTCCCCCGGGGTGGACTCGTCTGAAGTTGTTGCGTTAGCACGCAATACTTGGTCCACTTTACCTGCTCCTACTCGCCGTACACGACCTTGCGCCAGTTCTCGGTAATGTATGTCTTGACGGCGCTTTGCTGATCGATTGTCAGGAAGGTTGCCTTGGCGACTTCTTCAGCCGGCGGCAGCTTGGCTGCCAGGTCGGCCGGGATCACGCCACGTTTGGCCATGTCCTGGTAGCGGATCGGGTAGGCGTAGCCTTTGAGCCAGATCAGCTGGCCTTCATCGCTCATCAGGAACTCGTACCACAGGCGGCCAGCGTACGGATGGGGCGCGAAGGCGCTGACGAAGCCGGCGTATGGGCCGGCGATATTGCCGCTCGGCGGTATCACGATCCCGATGTCCGGGTTGCCCGCCAGCGAGTCGCGATTGGCCAGTGATAGGTAGTCCCACTCCATGGTGATGGGGGTTTCGCCGGCAGCGATCTTGCCAATGTCGGCGATCACCGGGACGAAGTTGCCTGCGTCATTCACTTCCTTCCAGAACTCGAGACCCTTCTGGGCGGCTGCGGTGGCTGATTCAACGGTGTTATCGATCCCACCAGCGCGCGCGATGCCGGCAGCCATAACGGTCATGACGGACTCGTTCGACTTGAGCACGTCGCCGGCCATGGCCACCTTACCCTTGTATTCCGGCTTGAGCAGGTCTTCCCAGTCGGCCGGCGGCGTCTTCACGATGTCCTTGTTGATCTCGAAGGTCAGGATGCCGTAGTACTCGGCGAACCAGTAGCCGTCGGGGTCCTTGAGCGGAATGCTGTCCCAGGTGGACAGGAAGTACTTGGCGCACAGACCCTCTTGCTTGGCGCTCGGACCGTAGCCGATTCCGACATCCACAGTATCCGGGACTTCGGGACCCTTGTTGCCCTTGTTGGCGCGGATGGCTTCGATCTCATCTGCCGAGCCGGCGTCCGGGTTATTCTCGTTGACCGTCAGACCGTACTTGGCCTTGAAGGTATCGATCGCCTCACCATAGTTTGCCCAGTCATGCGGGATAGCAATGAGGTTTAGGGCGCCCTCAGTCTTGGCAGCCGCAGCCAGATCTTCAATCGGGATGGCGTTGCCGGAGGTTAGGTCCGGCAGGGCAGCTCCGCCGCCTCCCTGCGGTCCGCAAGCAGCCAGGAATGCGGCCCCACCGGCTACAGCGCTAACCTTGAGGAAATCACGGCGTGTTATTTTTCCATTTTGGTGACGATCACTTGATGACATTTCGACCTCCTTGGTGTTTGATAGATGTAAATGGTTGGATCAAAAGGCTTGTGGGATATGACATTCGGTCAATTAGTCTCGGTTCACCTCCAGGCGTACGATTATCAAAGGTACATCCAGTGTTTCCCTCAAAGCCCATGTTCTGGAAATTCAAGATGCCGACAGGATAACCGCTGATTAACATAACACATTATAGCATCATAAATTCCCAAAATCAACTTGGCCTGAGATTCTTCCTATGATTTAGGATAGATAAGGGCGGGCAAGGGATTGCGAACAGGCAATGCATGTCCGCAATCCTCCCGCCCCGTGTTTTTGAAAGGTCACGCAAGGGTATTTTTCGCAAAACTCACTCGACTGGGATCTCCTTGTAGACCTTGTCAACGTCAATGCCCTGCTTGCGGCGGTAGGCGTTGAAACCGAGGTAGATGACCGCGGCCAGGGCGTAGTTCGCCAACATAAAGACCATTGAGCTGACGTTCTTCCAGCCGATGGCGTAATAGGCGAAGTCGAAGGGTGGAACGTGTGGATCCCACAGCCACTCCACCAGCAGCCAGTCGAGGAACAGGAAGAAGATGAACCCGGCCAGGGTCACGACCGGCATCTTATCCCCTTTGAACAGCCGCTTGCCGACATAGTAGAGCAACCAGATCATCAGCGCGGCGTTGACCACCGTCAGCAAAGCGACGAAGATGGCGATGATCCAGGTTAGGGCATTGGCGCCGACCGATGGCAGGCTACCCAGTACAGTGATGCCATAGCTGAAAGAGGTCTTGATCAGGTAGACAGCCCCGGCGGCAAAGACCGCCTCTACCAGCCAACCCAGCCAGGGAGCTGCTTTGAACTTGGCGATGGGCGAACCCTCGAACACATCCTTGCTACGCCAGGGCAGGATGATGGCCGCCACCGTGGTGCCGAGGAAGGTCACCGCGATGACCAGCGTCGAGTCCAACGTCACGCTGCGGAAGTTGACGAGGTTATAGGCGTACAGGAGTGAGATCAGGATCGAAGGGATCACCATCAACATCAATGCGGCGATGGGCGTTCGGGTGCGAGGCTCCACCTTGGAGGCCCATTCGGGCAGCATGCGGTCGAAGGCGGCCGCGAAGATCACGCGCGTCGAGCTTAGGAACACCGTCCCTGACCAGCCGAACCACCACAGGCTCATCAGCCCAATGACCAGGAGCTGCACCGCGCGGCTCTTGACCATGAAGGCGGCAAACAGCGCCGGGTAAGGCCAGAACGGGAGCGGAGGCTGTTCGGTGGTGTAGCCCCAGGTAAAGTTCCAGAAGGCGCCGTTGGCCTTGTTGTAGAAGTCCCAGCCCAGGGTTTTGGCGATCAAGGCGAAGAAGATCAGCGCCAGACCAGCGGTCACAATGACGGCTGCCGCCATGCCCCAGAAGTTGCGCTTGTAATCCGTTGCGCCGCGCACTTCACCATAGAGGGTGGAGCCCCAGTTCGGCCACAGGTTGAAGAAGACGATCATCGGGATGAGCGCCATGCTCGCCCCCAGCGCCAGGTTGCCCAGCGGCGCGGCTGCCGTCCCGGCAGCCTCACCAGCGGTCAGCGTGGCCTGGTATAGGCCTTGGGCTTGTGTACCGAAAAATCGAGCTACCTGGCTATCCAGGTTAGCCTGGAAAACCTGGTTGCTGCCGAAGAGCAGCAGGCCAAAAACCAGCACCAAACCAACCATGCCGCCCCAAAAACAGATTTTCTGCACGCGGGCGTACCACTTCATGCCAATGGCAATATAGATGGTCACCAGCACGCACAAAATGAGCGAACCGGTCAACAGACCGCCGGCTGTGTTGGTAAACCACAGCGCAACGTCCTTTGCCCCCAAGATGGCCAGGACGGGAGTGATGAACTCGTATACCAGCATTTGCCCGTAGAGCGGCACCCACAGCCATAGGATGAACCACCAACCGGTCACAGCCAGGATGAAGCCGGTGGCGCGGCCCAGGATGCGGCTCTGCCAGACGTAATCGCCGCCGGCGCGCGGCATAGCCGAGATCAGGCTGGCGTAGACGACCACCTCGAAGAGAGTCAGGATGCCGCCGACCACCACGGCCGTCGCCAGGTTCCCCTCGAAGTAATAGCAGTAGGAGAAGATATACAGGCCCAGGGTGATGAGGTTAATGGAGAACGTGGCATAGATAAAGGCGTCGAATACCGACCAGGCCCGTACCAGCCCACTTGCCTTGCGAACGAACAAGGTTACATTACTCATCTGAATCTCCTTTTGCAAGTTATTACTGAAAATTTGCCATTTTCATTTTGGGGCGAAGAAACCACAGATGAAAGTGTTGAACATAAATCTTTCGGTCAATACGCAGCCTCCTTTCCCAGGTTCTACGCCTTTGTGGTGTACCTATCCCGTTGTGAGCAGATAGTTGCCAACCTTCTTCGGCTTTAGCTCGATCACCACGCCGTGCAGTATTCCCTGTTCATACATGCTGCCCGGATTGATGCACAAGGTTTTCTTACACTTGTAGGTCCCCTTGCCTTCATGGATGTGACCAAACAGGCCGAGCAGCGGTTGGTATTTCTCGATCAGCGCCATCACCGCGTGGCTGCCCACCGGCACCAACGAACGACCGGCATAGGCAGGACGCAGATCGCTCGTCAGCTCTGGGGCTTCGTCCAGCCCGCTGCCGAAAGGCGGGGCGTGGAGGTTGAACACCGCGTTAGGCACATCCCGCGCCCGGCTGATGACCGCCTCGATACGCTGTTGCAAGGCCACTTCCGGTTCCTCGCGAGGCGTATCCCAGGGAGTGGGATTCGACCAACCAGAACAGATCATCTCGTGGTGTTCATCCAGCGCGATCACCTGACCTTCGACGCCCTTGACACACTTCGAGGCAGCGATGGCATCGTCAATCTGGAACATGTCGTCGTTGCCCGGGCAAACGAAGCAACGGACGCCCGTCCCACTCAGTTTTGCATCCGCATAATCCATCCAGCGCTGCATGGTTTTCATTACTTGATCAACAAAAAGCTCGTCGGATTTGCCCGGCGTCGAAGAGATGGCTGCCACCTCATCGGGGTTCGTTACGTAAGGATAATAACCTCGATTCTGGATCGTCTGCACCATCTTGTCCACCTCGCCGCGGCCGGTCAGGATGCTCTCCTGCTCCAGCAAGGTCACTTTGTATTGATCGTTGCCTTGAGCAATGATCGGTACGATGGCCTTGCCGGTCATATCTCCGCCAAGGATAACAGTGTCCACCTCATAGAATTTGCTGGCGCTGATGAATTTCTTCCAGCAGATCTCGGAGCCGTGCACATCAGTGGCGAAATAAAGTTTCATCGGTCAATCCTTTTCGGTACATCACGAAACCGTAGTAACGACTTCCCTGGCCTAGCCCGCCAGGGCAGGCAGTCGTTCGCCGAATGAGCGACTAAAGTCGCCACTACCTTTTTACCATCCTTCAGGCATCTCCAAATTGCCGGACACCATTCCTGGGAACTCGTCCCGGATGCGCGCTTCCACCTCGTCAGCAAAAGCGGCTTTGCTATCCCACGCCAGGATCTCGCGCACGCGCGCCATGGCACGCGCATGAGTATCGAGGGCGCCTTTGCCTTCCCAGAGATTGCGGGGTTCACGGTCAGCCAGCTTCGTCAACAGCGCAGTGGACTTCATGCGCTTAATGGTATGGGGACTCATCATGAACGATCCGCCTGGCCCGACTTTGGCGATGATATCCAGCGCCAACTCTTCTTCGCCGAACTCGAAGCCGCGCTTGACACGCTTCAACATCTGGGCGATTTCGTCGTCAATCACGGCCTTGGCAAAATCGAAGGCCTTCAGAGCATCCAGCAGGCCGCCCATGTTCAACATATCCACGCCTGCGAGCAACCCTGCTAGGGTGGACATGCCCGTCTCGTAACCCGATTGCGCGTCATTGACCTTGGCGTTCGTCAGCCCGATGTAACCGCCGCAGGGAACGT
This sequence comes from uncultured Chloroflexus sp., assembly GCA_964478375.1. Lineage (GTDB taxonomy): Bacteria > Chloroflexota > Anaerolineae > Anaerolineales > Villigracilaceae > CG2-30-58-95. The sequence continues at coordinate 28,135 of CAYZIQ010000016.1, forward strand.
TGTAGTAGCGTGCCATCTGAGCGAAAGCCATGTGCAGCATCCCGCACTCGATGCCTCCCGAGGCGTAAGCCCCAGTGCGCATATCGGCAACCGTCGGTAGAGTGGAATAAATCAGCGGCGCACCCGCCTTCACCATTTGCATCAAAACCGCCGCCGCCAGGAATTCGGCGTTACCCTGCGCCAGCGTCCCGGCCAGGGTCATGGGCGCAGTCAGGCCGGCGTTCGGCACGATGCTGGGATAGATCGGCCAGCCCCTCTCGGCAAAGAAGATCAACAGCTCGGTCGAAGCGAAATCCATCGTCAGCGGCGAGACGACCGGGCAAAAGTGGTGCGTGATGAAGGGATGCTGCCGATAAGCTTCGTCGCCCCCGGCGATCAGGCTGCCCAAGCGCAGCACCTTTTCGGCATCGGGGACATCCGTGGCCGTGCTGCGCACCGGCTTCAAACAATTCTTCAACGCCGGGTAGAGGCGCGCCAGCGTGAACTGCCCACGCGGGGCATCCTCCGCCAGGGTCGAGACGGAGAAAACGTCATAGCCGGGAAGCTCGTTGATGAGGTGGGCGATGCGGGCGATGTCATCCGAACGGCTGCGCCGCTCGCGACCCGTAACCGGGTCAATGATATCCGGCGCCGAGCTGCCCGTGACGATGACCGGCCCATCCTGCGGGATCATGCGGTCGAATCGGGGGTCGCGGCCGCGGAAGGTAAAGGAAGCAGGCATCAGGTCCCGGAAGTGCTCGACGACGGCGCGCGGGAACTTGACGATCTGAGTCTCTGCATCCACCCGGCAGCCGTGATGGTCGAAGATGCCGCGCGCCTTTTCGTTCCGCACCAACAGGCCGACGTTCTCGAGGATCTCGAGTGAGGCTTGGTGGACGCGTTCGACTTGTTCCTGTGTGAGCAGGGAGGCAAATGTCATCAATGGATCAAATCCTGTCTGTTGTAATAGCGACTTCAGCCGCCCCTAAACGGCTGAAGCCTTCACTACTGCTGCCGTGTTCGACCTTAAGCTGTGCTGCCAATGCCATGATCTCCGGGATGGGGAACATCTGGAGACCTGGCCTGGTAACTTTGAGCGAAGCGGCCACGGTGGCGAAACGCACCGATTTCTCCAAATCCCATCCATTCAGATACCCATAGATAAAACCGGTAGAGAACGTGGCGCCCGCGCCACAGCCATCCACGACTTTGACGGTTGGGGCGTAGGCTCGAATGGCCCGGTTGCCGCGCACCGCCAGACAGCCATCCGCAGCCAGGGTGATCAGCGCCGTCTCCACGCCAGCATCCAAAAGTTTGCGGGCAACTGTCAGCGGATCTTCGCAATCTCGCTGGGCAGCATCGGTCACCGCCTGGCAGATCGCGGCTCGTCCAGCGTATCGCGCCAGGATGTCCGCATCCGCGTGCCCGTGCTCCAGATTGAGAAACACCGGTACACCCAGCCGGATCGCCTCATCCATTGCCCGCAAGATGTGATCGCCGTCGTACCAGTCCACGTATAAAAGGCGTGCCCCTTTCAAGAGGGAGAGGTCGGCCGTGTCGAGAGTCGCCAGCACTTCAGGTCTGCGCTGCCAAAAATATGTGCGCGCCCCGGTCAGGTCGGAGATATCCACCTCGAAGGGGGTGGTAATATCCGCCGAGAAGCGCACCTCGCCGAGGACGCCCCATTCCTTGAGTTGATTGGCGACCTGCCGCCCGCGCGGGTCGTCGCCCACTGCCGTTCCGATCAGGCCGCTTTGTACACCCCATTGACGCAGCAGACAGGCGACGATGGCCGCATCGTCGAAGATGAATTCAGTGACCGCGTTGATGAGCGCGCCGGTATTGTGCTCGGGGAGCGCATCCACCACCAAAATAGCGACCGGCGTCAACATGCCGAAACCGACAACCTCAGGAGGGTTCATTGGTCACGTAGTCGGATAGTCAGTTCGCGAAGGCGTTGCATAGCGCAAATTTCCAATTTGTGCTACGAGCGCAGCCTCTCGCCTTTCGGATCGAACAACACAGTAGGAGTCACCTCCACCACACGGTGACCCTCGATGAGCTCTGCATCGAAGCGATTGGCAACTTTCGCCAATTCGACCGGCAGGTAGGCATATAGAATATTTTTCTTCAAGGTGTACCCGTATCCGCCGCTGCGGACGCGGGTCAGCACCTTGCCTTCGTGGTAGATCGCTTCGCCGCCGTAGATCTGCGTGAACTCGTCGCCGTCTACCACCAGCGTACAAAGCTTGTGTTTGATGCCCTCGGCCTTTTGCCTCACGAGCGCGTCCTTGCCGATGAAATCTTTTTTGTTCAAGTCCACGCAGAAGCCAAGGCCGCCTTCGTAGGGTGTTTCGAGCTGCGTCACATCGGCGGTGTAGTAGCGATAACCTTTTTCGAGACGGAGCGAATCGAGGACTTTGTAGCCGCCGACCTCGATGCCGAATTCCCTGCCCGCCTCGAACAACAGATCCCAAACTTGTGTCGCACGCTGGGGTGGGACGTATAATTCCCAGCCCAGCTCGCCGGCGTAACTGACACGCTGGGCGTAGACCTTCGTGCCGTTTATCGAAATGCACTTCGTCAATAGATACGGATGCGCTGCATTCGACACATCGTCACTCGTCACCTTGCGTAACACGTCACGCGAGCGCGGCCCCCACAGCGCCAGGCAGGCCCACTCGGTGGTGATATCGCGTACGCTGACCGCGCCGTCCTCTGGCTGGATGTGCATCTGGATCCACGCCAAATCGTTGGCGACGAAAGCGGAACCGGTGGTTACCCAAAAGCGATCCTCGCCCAAACGAGTGACGGTCAAATCCGCTTCGACTCCGCCATTGGCATTGAGGAATTGGGTGTAGATGACGCTACCTACAGGTCTGTCAATATTGTTGTCGGCAACGCGCTGCAAGACGGTCAACGCGCCGGGGCCGCGTACCTCGATCTTGCCGAAAGAGGTCAGGTCGAAGAGCGTGACGCGTTCGCGCGTCGCCTGATGCTCTTGTCCCACGCGCTCGAAATAAGGCGGGCGCGTCCAGCCATACTCGCGCTGATCCGCGCCGGCGCGGCGGAAGGGTTTGCCGGGCTGGAAGAAGTTAACTCGCTCCCAGCCGAACTTCTCGCCGAAGACCGCGCCCAATTCTTGCAAGCGGTGATGCACCGGGCTGACGCGATGCGGGCGCGCCCATTCGTTTTCGTCGTTGGGGAAACGTAGCCGATAATAATACTTGACGCCCTCGCGCGTCCGCTCAGCGGCGTAATACGGGCTGGCGTAATAATTGCCGAAACGTGTGGCGCGGAAGGCATACACGTCGAGCGAGGGTTCACCCTCCACGATCCACTCGGCCATCAGTTTACCGATCCCGCCCGCGCCGCCGTAGCCATTGAGCGACATCCCCGCCGCAATCCACATGCCGCGCGCGCCCGGCATCGGGCCGAGCATGGGCTGGCAATCCGGCGTGTACGCGCCCGGGTGGCAAACAAGCGTGATGATACCCGCCCGCTCGAGGAACGGGATGCGGCGGATAGCGCCTTCCAGCAACTGCTCGAAGCGGTCATAATCTGCGGGGAGGGTATCACCGCCGTGCTCCCAAGGGACGCCGTCAATCCAGCGCGCCAATGGATTGGGTTCGTAGCCACCGATCACGAGTCCGCCCGCCTCCTGACGCATATAGACGAGATTATCGGGGTCGCGCAGACAGGGCGTCCCGTGCGAAAATTCGTGACCCTCGACAGCTTTGAGGGCAATGTGCTGATGATCCACCGGCGTTGTCGGAATGTGGAGTCCCGCCATAGCCGCGACGCGCGGCGCCCACATCCCGGCCGCGTTGACCACGATCCCGGTTTTGACCGCGCCGGCATCAGTGAGCACGCGCTGGATCTCGCCTTTCGGGGAGAGTTCGATGCCAGTCACGCGCACGCCGGTGTAGATGGCAACGCCCATCTCCTTGGCAAAGCGCGCCATGCTGGTCGTGGTCGTGTAGGGATCAAGCTGTCCATCGCGTGGAAGATAAATCGCACCGTAGAGATTTTCCTTGCTCAATTGGGGCATGACCTTCAGCGCCTCGGCCGGGGAGATGATCTCCACTTCCATGCCCAGTCCCTTCGCCCG
>CAYZIQ010000017.1:0-30927 GCA_964478375.1 uncultured Chloroflexus sp.
GCACCTGCGGTTCGGGGCAGGTGTCGCACCGGCGTGCCGCCGTGCTCGCGGCACGCTTGCACCTGCGCAAGTGCAGGCGAACGGTGGCGGGCTAGGCCAGGGAGCCAAGTGAGCGAAGCAATCTCCGCATCTGCGAAGAGACTGCTTTGGGCTGGGTTTTCGATACGGGCGAGAAAAGCACTCGCTCTACTCAACCACCAGCCCTCGCAGTGACATTTATTATATTTTCAACGCTGCCACCGAAGGCGCGACCTTATAATCGCCGAGCGGGAAGGCGGGGATCATATGCTCCTCCAGCCAAGAGAGCGCCTCGACCGGCGCCATTCCCCAGCCAGTGTTGCAGGTGGAAAGCAGTTCGACCATCGAGAAGCCCAGTCCGTGCAATTGCGTCTCGAACGCGGTGCGGATTGCCTTCTTGGCCTTGCGGATGTTGGCCGGGTCGTGCAGACTTCGGCGGACGCAGTATCCCGTACCATCCAATGTCGCTAGCATCTCCGCCATGCGGATGGGGAAGCCCTGCGATTCCACGTCGCGTCCGTTTGGCGAGGAAGTGGTCTTCATGCCGGGCAAGGTGGTGGGAGCCATTTGCCCGCCGGTCATGCCGTAAATGGCATTATTGATGAAGATGACCGTAATGTTCTCACCGCGCGCCGCCGCGTGGACAATTTCAGCCATGCCGATGGAGGCCAGGTCGCCATCGCCCTGGTAGGCGAAGACGATCCGGTCGGGCAGGAGGCGCTTGATACCGGTGGCCATGGCCGGAGCGCGTCCGTGAGCAGCCTCCACAAAGTCAGTGTCAATGTAGTTGTAAGCAAAGACCGCACATCCGACTGGAGCGATGCCGATGGCTCGATCCAGTACGTTCATTTCCTCCATTACCTCGGCTACCAAACGGTGGGCAGTTCCATGTGTACAACCGGGGCAATAGTGGGAGGGTGTTTCCGTCAAACCCCTCGGACGGGCATAGACCAGGTTCTCAGGATTGACTATCGCTGTTGTAACCATCGTAGATACCTCTTAATCTCATCGGGACATCATCCGCTGGAACCATAGATCGGCGGGCTCGTCATCGGGTCTGGAAGGATTCTTGACCATCTCCTGGACTTCGTGCGTGATCTCATCCGGGAAGGGCACCACGCCACCCAGCCGCCCATAGAAGCGAATCGGGACCCGACTCTTGACCGCGCGTTGAACATCCTTGAGCATCTGACCAGTATTCATTTCCACCACCAGGAAGGATTTTGCCTGTTTGCAAAGCTCCTCCAGCCGCTTGTATGGATAAGGGTTGACGCTGATCGGGCGGAACAGGCCGACCTTAATGCCCTGAGCACGGGCAGCGCGGACGGACGAAAGTGCAACCCGACCCGCTGTCCCGAAGCCAATGATGACGTATTCGGCATCGTCTAGGTAATATTCCCGGTAGCGGATTTCGTTCGCCTCTGCCTGCTTCCAGCGTGAAAGAATTCGCAGATTGACTTTTTCTTCGGTGGGGACGTCGAGGTAGATTGAGCTGAGAATGCGACGCGGACGTCCAATCGCCCCCGTGGTGGCCCAGTCGTAGTCCTTGCGGACGACGGGCTGCATCTCGGGCAAATTCACCGGCTCCCGCATCTGGCCGATGGAACCATCTATCAGGATGGCACAGATGGTCAAGTACTTGTGCGCTAGCTCGAAAGCTACTGGCACCAGATTGACTGCTTCCTGGATAGAGGCCGGGGCCAGCACAATAGGGTGGTAATCGCCGTGGCCGCCGCCATGACAGATCTGTGCATAGTCGCCCTGAGAGGGGGCAATGTTGCCCAGGCCCGGGCCGCCGCGCATCACGTCCACCAGCACCACCGGCACCTCGGTGCCGGCAATGTATGACAGTCCCTCTTGCATCAGGCTGATTCCCGGGCTGGAGGAGGAGGTCATCACGCGCGCGCCAGTGCAGGCCGCGCCATAGACCATATTGACGGCTGCCGGTTCGCTTTCCGCCTGCACAAAGACGCGCCCCAATTCTGGCATACGGCGGGACATGTACTCCAGTATCTCGGTTTGCGGAGTGATAGGGTAACCGAAATAGGCCTCCACACCGGCGCGAACGGCTGCTTCGGCTATCGCTTCGTTGCCTTCCCAAAGTTCGCGTGCCATCTCAACCTCCACTGGCCACCACGACAGGAGCTTTGCTCACCTCGCGGTATACCGTGATGGCAGCATCCGGGCAAATCACCGCACAGATCGCACAGCCGGTGCAGCCATCTTTGAAAATGTGAGCTGGATGGTTGCCTTTGGTGGTCAGGCGTTCCTTATCCAGCTCGAGTACCTTTGGCGGGCAGGCACTGATACATAATTCGCATCCCTTGCAGAATTTGTCGTTTACTTCAATCCAACCTTTGGCAGGCATTAACCCGGCCTCCTTTTTGTGATAAATAGGACAAGCTTTACCCAAACTGGGCGTGCGTTTCGATTATTGCGTTTTCTCAGGTTCCTGGCTAGTGCCATGCGTCATTATACTGCAATACAAAAATCCTCTTTATGTCTCCCCTCCCTGAGCCTTCCGAGTGTAAAAATAACACATCCTCCTTCCTCACCCTTCGGGAGGAAGGAGGATGCGGCATGTAGCTTCGGAGGAAGAATAAGATGAAGCCTTACGCCTCCACGAGCGCCTGGAAGCGAGGATCGTCGCGGATGAACTCAAAGTCTGGATCGCGGCGCACCCAATCCAGCGTCGTTTGTTTTTTCTCCAATGCTTCATTGAGCAACGTTAACGCTTCATCAGTGTTCCCGCAGATTGCCGCGAAGCATGCTCGGTTGTATTCCGTTTCATTTTTCATGGTCGGCAGGGCAATCGCGATGTGTTTCTTGGCCTCATCCTCCTGGCCCAGCCTGCGATAGTATCCAGCCAGCGTACAGTGGGCAAGGTTGTAGTCCGGGTTTAATTCAACGACCTTCTGAAAAGCACGAACAGCCTCATCGTAGCGTTTCTGGGCTGCATAGACGAGGCCCAAATGGTAGTGAAACACCTCTTTGTTGGGGTCAAGGGAAACTGCTTGCTGGAATGCAGATACTGCTTTGTTGTAGCGCCCTGAAGTTCTTAGGAGATTGCCCAGTGTGTGCCATGCGCGCGCGTTCGTGGGGTTAATCTCGGTTACTTTTTGATAGGCAGCGATGGCCTCGTCATTGGCATGATTATCAACTGGGACCTCATTCTTATCCGGTATAGCAGTGTTTTGAACTTTAACGGCAGCCTCTGTCCCCATATTGACAACTCCCTCGACAGGCATCGCATCCTGAGCAATAACCTGCGGGGCCTTCCCGACCGGAGCCTGGGCAGGAAAAAACTTGGCGGTTTTCTGGTCCGCAGCCTTAGCCTCCCCTTTCTTCATAGCGAATGTTTCGCCGAGATGACCCGCATCATTGTGGAGTTCGCCAAGGTCAATCCAGGCAAAAGCGCGGTCCTGCGCGTGTCCCGAATCGAGGAGGGCCAATTCTGCTTCCTTTTGATAGGCCGCGACGGTGTTAACATAGTCTATTTGCGGGTCCATTCCTGTCACATCGTAGGCCGCACCTGCCTCCTCTCTGTGGCCTGAGCCGTTGCGCCTGATGCCCGGATCACTTACGAACAATGCCTGGTTTGGATCAAACACGTTCAACTCAATGGCTCCATGACCCATAGCGATAGCATCGTCTCCTGCGGCGACGATAGGGGGGGTAGTATTTTCTTTGTCAACGGACAAGGTTTCGTCAATGCGGTCCAATTCACTTTGAATTCCGCCGAGTGCCTGTTTAAGGGTAGCGTCTTCCGGGTTAAGCTCGATGGCCCGTTGATAGGATGCGGTGGCACTCTCGTTGTCGCCCAGTTGCCGGTAGGCATTGCCGAGCCGGTTCCAGGCGATCGCTTTGTCTTGGTTGTTGCCGAACAAATCTATACTTTTTTGGTACAGTGGAACCGCCTCTTGATAGCTCCCTTTTTGTGAGTATGCCCAAGCCAAGTTGCAATAGAGTCGTCCAGAACCGTGATCTAGCTCAATGGCCTTGAGGTAAGCGTCGATTGCCTTATCATACTCACCCGCGTTGAGATAGACATTCCCCTGTTCATTCCACACTTGCACATTCTTTGGATCAATCTCAAAGGCTTTCTGGTACGCCTTAAGAGCCTCTTCGCTGCGTTCTTGTTTTTCGTAGATGTTTCCCAAGCGGATCCAGGGATGGACAATCCGTTGATTGATCTCGATGGCCTTATGGAAGGCGCCAATGGCGTCCTCGATGCGGTCTATGCCCCAAAATACGTCTCCCAGCCCGATCCAAGGATATGCAAAGTTGGGAGCATACTCAACTGCCTTTTGATAAGTGGCGATTGCCTCGTCGGTGCGCCCTAATTTGTGATATATCGTCCCTAATCCATTCCAACTGACAGCATCTATAGGATTCAGTTCGAGCGCCTTCTCGAGGGCGGAAATGGCTTCCTCGTTGCGGTCGAGTTGACCGTATAGATTGCCGAGATTGTTCCAGAGGAAAATTTGGTCAGGCGCAAGCATAGCCGCTTGTTTCAAAGACTCGATGGCTTGATCAATTGTCCCCAGGGTTGCATACACAAGAGCAAATGCATTGATGCAAACTGCTTCAAACCATTGATCGTGAGTATATGTTGCGATCTCAAGAGCAGTATGCAAGAAATGAGACGCCTTTTCGCAATCCCCTCTCCGCCAATGCAACACTCCCAATGCAAACAGCAGTTCCCCACGTATGGCAATGGAGTCATCCCTTTCAGGCAGGTTGGTTAGCATTGCCTCCCGCAGGGCAATCTTTGCATCAATGTCTTCCAGAGTGTCCGCGTATTCGCCAATGCCTTGCCAGGTCGCTTCCAAAGCGCGGAGCGAGATCTGTTCAGGTGTCGGCGGCTCGACGAACTCAACCACCCGATGGCGATAAGCCCAAAAATCGGGGGCGTAGCGGGCTAGATCGTTGGCCTCACTCTCTGTCAGCCAAAAGACCGCACGAATCCGCCTGTCAATAAAGAATTCACGCCCGATACTGAGCGCCCGATAGGCTCTTGTCCCGTCCTTGCCGCCCCCCCATTTTAAACCCTCGATAAAGAAGACGGTCTTATCCAGATCAGCGAACTCTGAAAGGTATAAAGGAATATCCGAATTTTCTTCATTCGAGATCTGGACTAGATGAACATTCTGTATGATGTCGGCTAGTTTATATTTCAGCGAGGTTTTGGCGTCTGTATATACATATTCTGAGCTGTAGATCGCTAGCAGAATGGAAGGCCGTTGCCACTTGATCGCCAGTTCGAGCTCCCGAAAGAGGATATCTACTCGATCCTCGAAAGGCTCAATTTCCTGATATGCGGTGCGAACAGCTTGAAGTGCGCTATTCATTTAGCACTTTCCTGAGAACGGGGTGAACGTCGCACCAATTCTCACCGTTTCTATATTCCAGCAACGCCAACAGTTGCAGCAATGGGGTCAACCGATCGTTATACTCAAGGCGGTTATTCTCATTGACTTTTCGCAGGATTTCCAAATCTTCCTTATCTAAAATACGCCGGTACTCGTTGCGTATCTCAGTAGTCGCTGCTTCCACATCGCTGCCCTCTACCTTACCAGCCTTGCGTCGTCTGGCTCGACCGATGGCAGTGCGCATGATACGCGCCATTTCTCGGAAAACGCCGCCACTATAAGTTATTGCATCCTCCAGCGCCGGTGGATCAATGAGGTTGGCATCCATGCGTAAATGCACGAAGCGCCGGAGAGTCTCATATCCTTCTTGATCCCGCTCATCGAGCTTTTGGGGAGGATGCAACATGATGTTGGGCAGGAAGTAAGCCTGATCGCGGATGGCGTCGAAATCCTTGCTGTAAAACAGAGCGCTTGAGACCGTATAGACAATTGCACACGTGGGCTGCATCATTATTTCGCGACGATCATGGAAAATGGCCCTGGCCGCCTCCAAATTAGGCTTATCCAAATCATCAATCAGGATGAGCGGGATGCGCTTCTCTTTGCTGTAAATGGCCGCTGCAATGTTATTGATGACTGCGATCAAGCCCGTAATGTCCCGTTCGAAAACTTGCCGTAGCTCAGCGCGCGTTGTGGGTTCGAGCTTCATCTTTAAACCAGCATTGGCAAAAAAGGCGTCAACAGCCGCGCCGAATTCGAATTCCAACGGGCGGCCAGAAATTGTCCTTACTTCTTCTTCGACTCTTCCTCTCCAGCTATTCAGCTCTTTGAGCAGTTGTTCGGGCAATTGTCCCCCCCCTCTGCGGTAATCCCTGAACATGCGACCGCCGACAGCAAGCAGGACATCGCGAAAGTCCAGATCAATGATATCCGCCTCATCGCGGATGCTGAAGTTGATCGGCCAGTACTTCATCTGGATGTCGGGGCTGGACATCAAGTGAAGCAACTCGGTTGATTTGCCGCAGCCGCGATGCCCAGAGAAAAAGAACTTTGGCGGACGATAAAAGGGAGCCAACAATGCATCTTCCAACTCGGCAATTGGGTTGCTTGGCCGATTGATATAAAATGGGTTGGGTTCACCGTGTTCACCGGGCTTGAGGGATAGGTCAAGCTCGAAATTCAGCCAAGCACGGTCGAAATCTGTAGCCAGGACATACTCGAATTTGCTCATTGTATCCTCTCATAACGAACTGACAATTTCGCGCAAAATATTCTCATGCAGTGAACCGGGAGCGGCAAGGCCGGTGCGCGATTGGACGACTCAACCTACAGCGAGATTGAGCATGACAAAGCGTTGGGCGTTGGCCTCAGCATCTTGCAGTTGAGCTTCTTGCACGTGCCAATGCACCGGTGCCCAAACTTCGAAGTAATCCCCCTGCCCGACCAAGACCGCCTCGCCGTTCAGGTTTGCGAACTCACGCAGGCTTTGTGGGATGAGGATGCGCCCACCCTCATCCATCTCCAATTCGGAGGCAGCGCCGAGGATCATGCGCAGCAGAAGACGGGCTAATGGGTCGGCTAAGTTCATCGCCGTGACCCGCTGATAGATCTCTTGAAACGCCTCAGCAGTCAGCACCCATAGATTGCGGTCGAAACCTTGCGTAATGAACGCTCCGCCTGAGAGCAGGTCTCGATAGCTTTCTGGGATCGTCAAGCAGTTTCTATCATTGATAACTTGGTGGTATTGGCCTATAAACATTGGGGTTATTCCTAGGCGAAGCATTTCGGGATAAGCGTGACGGCTTTATTACCTCAACAGCTTTGGTATACGATACGCCATATTAAGTGTTCGCGCGTCTATAATCATTATAAATAATTCAGCGCGCGGATAAAATCCTATAAAGATGCTTTTTGAACAAGATATTATGCCCCAGCCCATATATAGGGTTAAGGTCATTAGTGACCACCATATGCATCCCTTTACGGTGGGTAGAGGGTCATTAATGACCGCTATTTATCACCCTTCGACATGCTCCCTTGACTAGCCCGCCAGAGCAGGCAGCGCAATGCTTGACCAACAAGTTGCCGAATTTCTAGCGACATTTCTGTGCATCCGTAATACCTTTTGGCCTAGAACAGGCTGGTTTTATGGTATGATTTTCCCACCTCTAACTACAGGCAACACCTTACATGGACGAAAACAAAATCACTATCATCGAAGGTCCGCCGCCCGTTTTCGAACCGGCGCGTGACGGCTGGGCTTTGGGCTTGGGTGAAGGTCCGCATCTGGGCTTTACCGTCCTTACCCGTCTGCGGACCTTCAACGGCCCGGCGCTGGTTGAGCGCTGCTACCGTGCCTGGCACAGCCAATCCCCCATCTACCTGCATTTCCGCAACAATTTGGGATTGGAAGAACAAGCCCCGATCTTTGCAGCGCGTTCCGTAGAGACTCCCGATGGCCAGGTACTTTTGCTTTGGGTGAATCTGGACCGGGAAAAGATACAATTTGAGCTGGATAAAGGCGACGACGAGGAGGCCAAGGATAACTAACCCCAGGATTACGGAGCACTCAGAAGGGCAAACACCTCCGTGCCCTGCTTGGTCATGATTGTTCTCTTTTGAGAATCATATGACGACCATTCGATCCGACCAGAAACTCGGCGTCTTGATCTTAACCCTCGACCGGCCGCCGGTCAACGCCCTCGACCTGAAGGCGGTTACTGAATTACAGGCCGCCTTCAAGCAAGCTGCCCGCGATGATGACGTCCGCTGCGTGGTGCTGACAGGCACGGGCACGGCCTTCTGTGCCGGCCACGATGTTGCCGAAATGCTGGCGGCGCGCGGCGGAGAGATATCCTACCGCGCCCACCTGCTGGCGACCTATAACCCGCTCATCCTGCAAATCCGTCAGATTGAGAAGCCGGTTGTGGCAGCCATCAACGGGCCGGTGGCGGGCGCGGGGCTGGGACTGGCGCTGGCCTGTGACATCCGCCTAGCGGCCGATACCGCCCGCTTCACGGTCGGTTTTACGGGCATCGGGCTTTCCCTCGATTCGGGTGTTTCGCTTTTGCTGCCCGCGTTGATCGGCTTGGGACGGGCAACTGTGTCCACCTTTACCAACGCGGCCATCTCCGCCGAACAAGCCCTGGAATGGGGACTAGTCAACCGCCTCGTCCCGGCGGCGGATCTGGGGGCCGCAACCGAGGCACTGGCTACCTCTCTAGCGGCGGGGCCGATCGGCGCGTTCGGGCTGACCAAGCGCGCCTTCAACCGCGCCGTCCTGCCAGATCTGGAAGAGGCGCTGGATTACGAGGCGCACATGCAGGAAATCGCCAGCAAGGGTGCGGAGCATCGCGAGGGTGTGGCAGCCTTCCTGGAGAAACGCTCCCCCCATTACATGTAACATCGAGACACGAGGTCACAAAATCAATTTATTCTTCGTGCCTTGGTGACTTTGTGGTAAAGACCCATGCAATACGAGGCCGTCATCGGACTGGAAGTCCACGCCGAGCTTGAAACGCGCTCCAAGATGTTCTGCGCCTGCCCGGTGGTGGATACCACCCAGGCCGCGCCCAATAGCGCCGTCTGCCCGGTGTGCGCGGGGATGCCCGGCACGCTGCCGGTGCTGAACCGAAAGGCGGTCGAGTACGGCTTGCGCGTGGCGCTGGCGCTCGGCTGTGAGATTGCGCCGGTCAGCATCTTTGCTCGCAAAAACTACTTTTACCCTGACCTGCCCAAGGGCTACCAGATCTCCCAGTACGAACAACCCCTGGCGCGCAACGGGCAGATCACCATCCTGACCTCGCAGGGGGAAAAGGTCATCCGCATCCGCCGCGTGCATCTGGAAGAGGATGCCGGTAAACTTACCCACGTAGAACCCGCGCCGGGAGACCACAAAGGTCGCCCATACACATTGGTGGATTTAAACCGGGCCGGCGTGCCGCTGCTGGAGATCGTCACCGAGCCAGATTTCCATTCCGCCGAGGAAGTCCGCACCTACGCCGAGGCGCTGCGCGCCATCTTGCGCTACCTGGGAGTCAACTCAGGGGATATGCAGAAGGGCGTGCTGCGCATCGAGCCAAATATTTCCATCCGGCCGGCTGTAGCTGTAGGGATAGGTTGCGAACCCACCCAACTCGGAACTCGCGTCGAGATCAAGAATCTGAACAGTTTCCGCGCTTTAGAACGCTCTGTGGCTTATGAGATTCAGCACCAGTCTGAATTGCTCGAGGCTGGGAAAGCCGTACAGCAAGTGACCCTGGGCTGGGACGAGGCGAAAGAAACGACCTTCGTCCAGCGCGTCAAAGAGGGCGAGGACGACTACCGCTACTTCCCCGAACCGGACCTGCCGCCGCTCACTCCGGACGAGGGCTGGGTCGCCCAAATCCGCGCTGCCCTGCCTGAGCTGCCCTACGCACGTTTCCAGCGCCTGCGCAAGCAGTACGACTTGAGCAATTACACTGCGAGATTGCTCGTCGAAAAAAAGGCCATCGCCGATTACTTCGAGCAGGCCGTGGCCGCCGAACCGTCAGTGCCAGCAAAATCCATCGCCAATTGGATTGGCGAGGAACTGTTCAGCCTGATGAATCAGGCCGGGACGGATGCGGCAAGCCCTCCGATCCGGCCTGAAGCGTTAGCCGGGCTGGTCAAGCTCGTCAGCCTGGGACAGATCAACCAGGATACTGCCAGAAAAGTCCTGGCGGAGATGTTCATGAGCGGCGAAGGGGCAAACGAGATCGTCAAAAAGCGCGGCTTGCAACAGGTCTCGGATGCGGAGGCTATCGCCAGGATGGTAACGCAGGCGCTGGACGAGAACCCGAATGAGGTTGCCGCTTATCTGAGCGGCAAAACAGGGATCGTCAATTTCCTGTTTGGCCAGGTGATGAAGAAGTCGCAGGGCAAAGCCAATCCGCAGATCGTGCAACAGGAACTGGAGCGACAGTTGGCGGCGCACCGTCAATGGATTTCTTGAAATTCGGTTCTTCTGGTAAAAATCATCCCTGAGGCGGGATTTCCATGTTGTGAATTTAACCACGAATAACGTCATTGGGCTATATGGCGTTTGTCATATTGACGGAACGTCCTTTATCGTGTAAGTTTAACCATAACTTTTATAAAATGAGGATAGGGGTGCGCGGGCAGGTTCGCCGCCTGCACACTCCCCATTTTTCCCTGCTTTTCGAGGAGACTCATTTACCGATTCGAGCAACGCAAAGGCGGAGTAGATCCAAATGATTGTCCAATTCGCCATAGATAAGGGAAAATGCGGGCACCATACCGGGATGCCCGCTTATCGTTTAAAATTCAAACCTCAGTTTTAGGAGATAACACATGACCGGAACAGTCAATGAATTCGAGATGGCACAGTGCCAGTTCGATCACGTCGCAAAATTGCTCAATCTCGATCCGCAAATCGCCGAGGTGCTGCGCTGGCCAATGCGCGAGTACACCTTTCGCATCCCTGTTCGCATGGATGACGGCTCGCTAAAAGTCTTCACCGGATTTCGCGTCCAGCACAACGACGCGCGCGGCCCCAGCAAGGGCGGTATCCGCTTCCACCCAGCCGAGACGCTGGACACCGTGCGCGCCCTGGCCACCTGGATGACTTGGAAATGTGCCGTGGCGGATATTCCCCTGGGCGGTGGCAAGGGGGGGGTCATTGTGGACCCGGCAACACTTTCGACCACCGAAAAGGAACGCATGTGCCGAGGCTGGGTGCAGCAGATGTGGCGCAACATCGGCCCGCGGCAGGATGTACCCGCGCCGGACGTGGGCACCACGCCGCAGATGATGGGCTGGATGATGGATGAGTATTCCAAACTGGTCGGCCAGTTCACGCCGGGCGTCATCACCGGCAAGCCGCTGGGTGGCGGTGGCTCACTCGGCCGCACCGAGGCCACTGGTTACGGCGTCATCTATACCGTGCGCGAGGCGATGAAACACTTAAAAATGGATTCCAGGAAATGCATAGCCGCCATGCAGGGTTTCGGCAACGTGACCCAATATGCGGCCATCGGGTTCATCGAGATCCTAGGTGGCAAGGTAGCCTGCGTCTCCTGCTGGGATCGCAAGGATAAATGTGCCTACACCTACAGCAAGGAGGGCGGGATAGATCCGCACTTCCTGATAAACATCACAGACCAGTATGGAACGATTGACAAGAAAAAGGCTATTGAGGGGGGTTACAAAGTTGAAGATGGCGAGGCCTGGATAAGCAAGGATGCTGACGTTTTGATGCCCGGCGCGCTGAGCGGGCAGATTAATGTGGACAATGTCGCGAAGATCTCGAAGCGGGTCAAAATCGTAGCCGAAGGCGCCAATGGCCCGACTACCCCTGAAGCGGATGAGTATTTCAAGAAGAACGGCATCTTTGATATTCCCGACTTCTTGTGCAACGCAGGCGGTGTTACCTGCTCGTACTTCGAGAGCGTGCAGAACGATATGAACTTTTACTGGACAAAGGAGGAGGTGCTAGAAAAACTGGATAGCAGGATGACCTCTGCCTTTCGAGCGGTGCTCGAAATGTCCGAGAACGAAAAGGTTTACATGCGCGATGCAGCTTATATGGTCGCCATCGAACGCGTGGTCGAGGCAATGGAACTGCGCGGCTGGATTTAGCCTAGGTATAAAGAAGCAGTAAGCTAAAACCCGTTTTCACAGAGAAAACGGGTTTTGTGATTAATCCGGGGCCAGGTATCCGATTGCCTGTCCTTTTTCGTCGTCCATGACCACTGCGAGATAGTGAGCCGAGCGATAGGCGGCGACATCAATCACGCGCACGCAGTCGGCCAGTTCGTCGTTGACCTCCACCCAGTCACGCAGGCAATTGGGCGTATCGTAGAAGAATTTACGATTGAAAATAGTGTCTTCTTCGTCCAACCGGACGGCGACAGGATAAATCTGCGCTTCCATCAAATCCAGGAAGAAATGAGTGCCAAGTGAAGGCTCCGGGGCGGGGCTGACTTCTTTCCCGGCTAGCTCCACCAGAGCGCCAGCGTTGCAGATATCGGCATAGCTGACGTACACGCCCAGGTCAGTGTTGGTGGTTCCCCACCGCCCGGGGCCGACGCAGATAAAAGATTTCTTCCCCAGTTCAGAGTTTAGGCGGGAAATGATGCGGGAGAGACTATTGCGTGCCGCTACAGAAGGAAGGGAAAAGTATTTCTCGGCCGGCACGAAGATAACATAACGGATTTTCGGCAAGTAGCCCTGCGGCACGATAAAGTGCGATGAAAAAATAATATCTTCATGCCCAAGGTTTTCGGGTAAACGATGGACAGGCTGTGAAGTTTTCAAACTGCTCTGAGGTCGGCATTGGAGGAGAGAAATCTTTACTTCCGGCCGAACGGCAGTTGGGTCTACGACGTGGGCGGTAAATTCCACGTCTACCGCCGAGAGGCAGTGTTCTTCCAGCAGGCGCAGCATCCTGGAAAGTAAAGCTGGAAAGGGCGTGCGCTCGAGCAGGTAATCGAACGTGACGGCAAGCCTGGGAATGTCGGCCTCCATCACCCGGCTACGGGGTGTGCTGAAGTAACCGTCCTGCTCTATCTGGGCCAGGAAACGCAAAGACGGGTAGCGAGAGTTGAGCACCTGGCGAATGGGCAAGGTTTTGAAGGCGTTTTCTTCCAGGTCAATCACATCCACGAATTGCTGCGAGTAGTAACGAATGGCCTCGGAGGAATCGTCGGGCTGGAGATTTGGGTGGCTGAGGGCAACCAGGCGCGGGTAATCGTTGCCGACGCGTTCGACGGCGCGCGTCCCCAGCCCCCAGACTAGGCGAACAAAACCGTCCTCGCGGCGGATTTGCGGCGCCCAGCGATAGATATTGCGGCTGAAGGCCACGCCCGCGCCAAACGGGAAATAGTAACGCCCCCATCGTTCACCCTGCACGACCTGGATGAGAATTGACATCCGCTCGTCGTAATCCTGCAAACCCTTGCTGCGCCGGTAGAGCAGGGCCTCAGGCTTGAACGTGCTGGCGTAAGTGCGCGCGATGGCATTCACCACTGCCTGAAGGTTTTCTTCGGACGTGCCTTGGTTAGGGCAGAAATTGCTATCATACTTCCCAGCGAAGGAGGTGCCGAAATTATCTTCCAACTGACTGGAAGAGCGCACGATCAAAGGATGAGGGCCGATCTGATCCAAGATGGTCTTCAACTCCGCCGACACTTCGGGAGGAAATTCCCCAGCCTGGAATTCCGCGCGTATTTGCGGATATTCAGCGCGAATCTGGTCTTCCGGTTTGTATTTCTGGTCGTTCCAGTGCATCAGGCCATTCATCGCCATGAAAATATACATCAAGTCTGAGCCGAGGTAGTATGACTCGGGGATGTGGATGCAGGCCTTGAGTTCTGTGTCGGCAACCTCATTCAAAATGCGGGCAGCCAGCAGCATCCCCGCTGATTTACCCCCAATTCGGCCAAAGCCCATCCTATGCTGATAAATATCCGCCAGGTCTGCGACGGTGAACCAACGTTTGGCAATGTTGATATAGGCCAGCTGGTCACTGATGATGCGGCGGATGAGTGTGACTTTTAGTTCAGTAAGATGGTGCTCCAGCGCAGTTCGTTCTTCGGGAGGCGCATTTTCGATGGTAAAGGCATGTTCGATCAGCCGGGATTCTGGAATAAGTTCCAGATCAAACGATTCGGGCAAGGCGAACTTGACCCGCCCAGGCTCCACTTTTTCAGGAGGAGCTTGTTCTGCTCGAGCAGGCCGCTTCCAGACGAGATTCGAGCGCAGCGAGGAACTGTCCACGAGCAGGCCGAGGCCGCGCCGTTCGTCGACATCACGATCGTCCACCATTGTCAGAGCCAGGGTGAAACAGGCCGGGGTGGCATTGACACATCCCAACCGACGCTGGCTTGCAGTGAGGGCTGTTTCCAGCGTCCCAACCAACGCACCCAAAGCGGCGCTTTTCCGGTTGACCCAGGCGACCAGGTTGATGCCGCTACGCTTCCTCGAACGATCCACCTCTTGGCCTTGGGAGGATTGAGGCGTCTCCACCGGCCCATATTGGTAAACCGCTTTGACCGTGTTATCCACCTGCCCCAGGTATTCGCTGATTTGCCTGACCAAGCTATCGGAGATACAGTGGCAATGCTCACATTGCCCGCTGAGCAATGCCTGGCGCATGCGCCGAATGTCGCCGGCAAAATGCGCTTCGGCGCACTCAGCGACAGCCTGCTCAACCATTTTGTCGGTAAGGGCCTGATCTATTTGCACGCCTGCACACTCGTTTTCTCGGCGTGGTGTCCGGCTAATACAGTGATGTCAATTACGCGCGCCTACACGTAATTGACATCACTATGGTGCAACCCTTTCGCTAGGAGATGGGCTCTCATGCCCGACGGCATGCCGGCTAGACGATGCCGTACGCCAGCATAGCATTGGCAACTTTGATGAAACCGGCGATGTTGGCACCCATCAAGTAGTCACCGGGCTTGCCATAGGCTGCTGAAGCCTCCAGGCAGGCCTTGTGGATGCTCTTCATGATGCCATGCAATTTTTCGTCTACCTCCTCACGCGACCAGGACAACCTCATGCTGTTCTGGGACATCTCGAGTCCGGAAGTAGCTACACCGCCAGCATTGGCTGCCTTGGCAGGGCCATACAACACGTTGTTTTCCTGGTAGACCTTGATGGCATCCAGAGTGGAGGGCATGTTAGCGCCTTCCGAGACGCAGTAGCAGCCGTTCTTCACCAGCGCCTGAGCGCTGCTGCCATCAATCTCATTCTCGTGGGCGGAGGGGAAGGCTAGATCCACTTTCAAACCCTTCTCGCGGATCACATCCCAAACGCTCTTCTCGGGATAATATGGTACCTTGTATTTATCGGCGTACTCCTTGATCCGCCCACGCCGGACGTTCTTCAGTTCCAGGACGAAGGCCAGTTTCTTGTCATCAACACCGGCTTCATCCACAACAGTGCCGCTGGAATCGGAAAGCGTGATGGCTTTGGCGCCCAACTGGTTCAGCTTTTCGACGGTGTATTGAGCAACGTTGCCCGAGGCGCTGACGGCCGCCACCTTGCCTTTGATCTCCTTGCCCCTGGTGGCCAGCATCTCGGCGGCGAAATAGACCGCGCCGTAACCAGTCGCTTCGGGGCGGATCAGGCTGCCACCATATTCCAATCCCTTGCCGGTCAGAACGGTGGCGTTATTATTGACGATCTTTTTGTAGAAGCCTTGCAGGTAGCCAATCTCGCGGCCGCCCACGCCGATGTCGCCGGCAGGCACGTCCGTATCCGGGCCGATGTGGCGGAATAACTCGCTCATGAAAGCCTGGCAGAAGCGCATGACCTCGGCATCAGACTTGCCCTTGGGATCGAAGTCCGAGCCGCCCTTGCTACCGCCCATCGGGAGCGTGGTCAACGCATTCTTGAATATCTGCTCAAAGCCCAGGAACTTGATGATCCCCAGATTAACGGATGGATGCAAACGCAGACCACCTTTGTAGGGGCCGATAGCGTTGCTGAACTGGACACGGAAGCCACGATTCACCTGCACCTCGCCCTTATCGTCCACCCACGGGACCCGGAACATGATCACCCGATCTGGCACGACGATGCGCTGATAGATCTTGGCCTTGACGAATTCGGGATGCTTTGCCACGGTGGGTTCCAGCGTCGTCATGACTTCCTTGACGGCCTGATGGAACTCGGGCTGGCCAGTGTCTTTCTCCTGCACATACGCGATGACATCTTGTATGACGGACATATTCTTCTCCTTGTTGATGGATTGAGAATGAACAACGCTTCACATGTGGCAAGAGCCATATGTGATCGTCTTCACTACGACTATAACAAAGGAGGCATGAAGAGCACATAAAAAAACTCCCCCGCTGCATGAAAATCCCATGAAAAATTGTCTCCTTGCCCCCATCGAACTACAAGCCCCTTCTAGTTTCTCACCTTTATCCCATCTGGTTCGGCCAGGATGGCAATTGCCTTCTCTAAATCGGCATTCATCAGCACATGCAATACCTGTCCACCGGTCGAGGCAGGGATATCTATCACATGGATGGTTTCGGAGAGAATCGCGAAATCCGGCAAAAGATCAGGCAAAATGTTCTTTTGGGTGCTCAGGAAACGTTCGTTGAAGATGATCCCAGGGTCGTCAGGATAGAGCGGCAGGTAGCGGATGGAAGCCTCGACCAAGTCTTGGAAGAAATGGGTTCCAAACGAGGGCTCGGGGATGTAGTCTTTCTTCCGGCGGGCAATTTCGACTAGCAGCGCGGTATTGTTGATATCAGAATAGGTGACGCTGACCCCCAGCTTGATATCGCCACGGCTGCCCCAGCGGCCAGGTCCCATCAGAATAAAACGGCGTCTCGGCAACACTTGGTTGAGCTTGCTGACTGCCCGGCCAACGGCGGTCAGTCCCTGATAATCTGTCAGTTCACTGTATTTTTGCGGGTCTACGTAAACAACGTGGGTCACATCAGGTACATATCCATTCGAGACGTAGCGGTTGGCTGAGAAAATAACTTTATCCGCCGGAATCTCGTGAGGAATCTGCGCCGGGGCGCTATCCTCACCATAACTCTGAGCACGGCATTGCAGCAGGTAGAAATCTTTCCCGTCGTGGGCGAATTCGATGTCAACAGGATGGTGCAGGGCATTCTGGAGAATCTCCATGATAACGCGCATTTGTTTGAGAAATGGTGTATGCGCGAAGAGACCCTCGAAAGTCACTACGAAATCGCCTTTTTGGAAATCCACGCTAAGAGTGCTAGGATGTCGGATGTGACCCTGGCTGGCGACCGAAACCAGTTGGTTGATCAACGAATATTCTCGGCCACACTCCTTTAGCAGCGAGCGGATGTCTACCGTTTCAAATGTCCTGGTTTCCAGGTTGATGAGGTCTATCTTTTTTGGGGAATAGCGGATCAATTCTTCGGGCGTGGCGTTGACCCGCAACCTGGGCTGGCCCGGCGAAACCAGCACAGGATAATCGTCGCTCAAGCGATCCACCGCCCGCGTCCCCAGCCCTGGCACAAGGCGGACGAGGCCGTCCTCGCGCCGGATACGGCTTGACCAGCGAAATTCGTTGTTGCTGAAAGCAACCCCAGCAAAAGCTGGCAGATAATAATGACCGACCTGCTTGCCGACCACCTCCTGGATCATGATGCTCATCTCTTCATGATGATCTATCAAGCCATGCTCAAAACGGTACTCAATAGGATCAGGCCCAAACATGGAGGCATACACCTCGGCGATGGCATCCTTCAAGGCGGCCAGGCGCTCTTCTTTCGTCCCTCGGTTGGCGATGAACAGGCTCTTGTATTTGCCGGCGAAGGCCATTCCCACCTGATCCTCCAGCAGGCTGGAACTGCGCACGATCAGCGGAACATTCCCAAAATCGTCTAGCGCCAGCGAAAGGCCTTTGGCGATTTCCGGCGGCAGCGGCGAATTCTTGAACAAGTGCACGATGTACGGGTATTCCTGGCGAACTTGGCTCAGGTCTTTGAACCTTTGCTCGATAATATCCTCGAGGCTGTTGTAACTCATAAAATAGAACACGGCGTCCGAGGAGATGTACCAAGTCTTGGGAGTTCGCACACTCTGCGCGATTTCGTTATCGCCGTGGGAACGCTTCAAGATCTGCTCGGCCAGGAATAAACCTGCACTTTTGCCGCCCAGTTTGCCGTGGCTGCCAACCGGGTGAATGACACGGTGCATGAAATTGCTGACATCATCAATGTCAATGTATTTTTTTGCAACTTCGATGAAGTAGGGCTGGTCGCTCAGAACACGCCGGATGATGGCCGTGCGGAACCAATTTTCCCGCGGCTGCGTCAGCTCGATACCCTGAGCCTTGAGCAGGTGGTAACGCTCGAGGGCCAAACCGATATCAGCCAGCGACGAACTGGGATTGACCAATGTCGCCACCATAAATCCGGAACGTTCCTCTTTGATCCATTTTTGGATATTATCCAGGATCTCATCCCGGGAAAGGTAACGGTTGGCAATGGTGAAAACCTCATCACCAACGACAAGGGTGCTTTCGGTAGCCTCATGCTGATAGGGACGATTCGTGTCAGATTCGCCTTCGCGCGGGGCGGCAAGGTTAAACTGCCCCAGCAACTGTTCCACCTCCTTGATCCCTTTCCAGTTAAGATAGCTGATCATCTTTCTAGAGATGCGCATGAGCAGGCCGGGGTCAGTCCGTTTTAGTAAATCGAGGATGACGCTCCACTCGCCCCTGCGTTCTCCCTCAGCCTTTAGTTGCTCCTGGAACACCTGCCGGAGCTGCTGGTGCAGAATATAAAAACCAAACTGCTCTGCAATCGTGTTGATGAGCTTGCGCTCCTCTTTGAGGAACGGCCCTTCATCCGAGGGCGGTCTTTCCTCCGTGTAACAGACACTGATGCCCCCCACCGTGTCGTTCTGGACCTTGATGCTCGCGCTCTGAACCCAGGGCGTTTCCTTATACCCGGCCGTTTTGTAGATTGTCCCCGCGTAGGTCATCTGCGCGTGGCAAACATCGGGGTACTGCCAGCCGGGCGGAAGGATTTCGACGATACCTTGGCACACCTCGTCAATAGAAAGCTTCGGAGCACCGAGCAGTTCCTGAACTTTATAGAGTGTGCTCAACTCCTTCGCCCGCTCGCGCAGGTCGTGTATCAGGGTATCCATGGATTGAGAGGTTTGAGAATGATCGCTCATCCTGCTCCTTACGATTTGTAGACTACGCCCCGGCCGTTTTGTCCATCCACCTTTACCTTTAAAGGGTTTGATAGACTGACATGCCGGAGAAACTGCGCCTCTTCCGCGACATCTTGTCTCTTCAGCCAGTCCCAATCAATTTGATACAGACTTGAAAAAGGTAAAGTGAAATACTTGATGCCCAGGTTGATGACGTTGTGAAAATAGTGCGAACCCTGGCTCAGCTCTATCCTAGCATTCTCGCGCGTGGCTTCGACGATGACCTTCGCACCACAGACTTGACCCCAGGTGGTCGGGAGCCCCAGCCAGGGGTCGGTGGTACCCAAGCGGCCAAAAACAATGAGCAGGTAAGGCCAGCCGGCTGCCAGCAGCTTATCATTGAATTGCTCCAATTCATGGACAATAGCTTTGGTTTGTCCCAGGTCGAAACTCTCCGGATTGATATAAACGATATCTCGGATTGTGTCTACCGCGCCGTTGCCCAGCACGCTCTCAGAGGCGACCAGAACGTTCCCGCCGGTCAGATCTTCGACAGCGACCTGCACTTCCCCACCTGGCACAACCATCGGGCGCACTTGCAAAAAGGCAAAGCGATGCGGGTCAAAGGTCATGGCAAATTCAACTTCCACTGGCGCGCCTACGGCTTTCTCACATACCTCGAGTACTTCGAGGATCAGGTCGTTGAGCGGCACCTGGTTCAATGCCAGGAGCGGGGCAAAGGTCAGGGCGCGCGGACCCGGGAATCCGGTCCCGATAGAAAGGCGCCCTGAAAGGGGGCTGTAGGTCGAGGCCAGGTAGCGCAACGAATCGTCCTGTTCGGCGGCAGTCAGGTCTTCGAGTCGCATGTACTCGGTTTCGGCAGTCGGGTCATACTCGGGCGGCTCGCCCATGTTAACAACCCAGAACTCAGTCTGGGTTTCTTTGAGTAAATTTTCGACCGAGCCGAAAGGAGGGTCAACATTGGGATAAGCCGGCGAATACGCCCACGAGATGCCGCCATCCACGATGGTCTTGCCCAGGCCGAGCGCCAAGTTGACCACGCTGTCTCTGGGCTTGGCCGGTTTTACCGGGTAATAATTATAGGAGCGCGCCACGCCAGAGAGTTCAGGATAGAAACGGGCAGGATAACGCTTGCCGACCATCTCCTGAATGATCACAGCCATTTTCTCAGCCTCGATGTGGAGGCCGGTGGCCTTGCAATAATCCTTAGCAGTGCGAAAATAGGTGGAGGCGTAAACAAACTTGATGGCTTCAACCAGTTGACGGAAACGAGCATCGGGATCGAACTGGTTGTTGGGAATCATCTTGGTAGAGTAGACGCCGGCAAACGGCGAGTGCAGGGCATCTTCCAGCAAGCTCGAGGAGCGGATGGCAAGCGGGGTACGCACCTGCTCAACGATGGCGCGCAGGTCACCGAGGACCCCAAAGGGCAGGTCAGCTTTCTGGAAGGCGTGGGCGATACGATCATCTGGAAGGTCGGAGAAGGCGATTTCCTCAAGGTGATTGCCGGTCACGAAAGTATCGAATACGTCAGTGCAGAGGACGGCCATGGCGGGAATATCCACCGCCACGCCTGGAAACTCGTCGGAATCCAATCCATCGCGGAGCACGTCGCGCATCGAGGCCAGTCCGTGCGCCTTGCCTCCCAATTCACCCTTTCCAATACAGGTCAACGGAGTTTCCGGATCCAGGAAATTCCAAGCGAAATTGATGACGGACGTCCGGGCGACGTTATGGCCTGGCTGGTCCATGCGATCCGCTCCCTACACCCAGCCGCGCTCGCGGCAGGCCTGGGCCACCCGCTCTACTGCGATGGCGTAGGCAGCCTCGCGCATTGGCAGATCGTTCTGGCGAGCGAAATCGCTCAGGCTGATGTACGCCGAGGTCATATGAACATCCAGTTTGCCAAGCACTTCGTCCTTCTTCCAGTAATAGTTCATGTTGCCCTGCACCTGTTCGAAATAATCGCAGACAGCGCCGCCAACGTTTGCCAACAGGTCCGGGATGACGAGGATGCCGCGTGCGTTGATGACCGTATCCGCGTCCGGATTGGTTGGGCCGTGCGCGCCCTCGGCCAGGATTTTGACCCGCTTGCCGATTTTCTTCACATTCTCGGTTGTGATTTGATTCTCGATGGCCGCCGGAATGAGGATATCCACCTCCTGCTCCAGCCAGGCTTCACCGGGCAGACGCTCGTAACCCAATTCTTCTGCCCGCGCGGCATCAATCTCGCCGAAGGGATTGGTGATGGGCAGTAGTTCGCCTAGGTTGACGCCATCCACTTTCCTGAACGCGTACGTAGTGTGGTCCGCCTGATTCCAGCAAGAGACGCAAGTCACCACGCCGCCCATGCGTTGGTAGAGCTGAATGGCAGGTTGGGCGACATTGCCAAATCCCTGAAAACTGGCAGTGGTATTTTCGGGTTTGATCTTCAATTCCTTGAGCGCTTCCCGGACAGCGATCACCACGCCATAACCAGTTGCTTCTAACCTGCCGAGGGAGCCTCCCAGACCCACCGGTTTGCCAGTGATAAAGCCTGGGCTTTTCGCGCCGTGTATGGCTTCATATTCATCCAACATCCACAGCATATGCTGGGTGCTGGTCATTACATCTGGCGACGGAACGTCCCAATCTGGGCCTACGTTCCTAGCAGCCTGCCTGACCCAACCGCGGCAGATTCTTTCCTGCTCCAGAAGGCTCAAATCATGGGGGTCGCAGACCACGCTGCCCATGCTGCCCCCCAGAGGAAGATCCGCAACGGCGCACTTCCAGGTTGTCCACATGGCTAACGCCCGCACTGTATCAATGCTCTCCTGTGGATGGAAGCGGATGCCGCCTCTGCACGGCCCGCGCGCGTCGTTGTGCTGGACGCGGAAGCCGCGAAAAATGCGCACCTCACCATCATCCATGCGCACGGGGATGCTGAAATGGTATTCGCGCACGGGCACGCGCAGCAGCTCACAGGTCGGACGGTCGAGGCTGAGCGCCTCGGCGGCGCGGTCGAACTGCTTTTGGGCAATTTCAAAGAGGTTAAAGGTTCTTTCGTTCATGGCGTATCACTCTTTTTCCGGTATTGCCAGCATATATCCCACGCCTGGCGCGCTGACGAGCATCTTCGGATTGGCCGGGTCAACTTCCAATTTTTTGCGCAACAGGTGAACGTACGAGCGCAGATAATCTACGTCATTGCGGTATTCCGGCCCCCAGATGGTGGTAAGCAACCGTTCGTGTAATAGCACCTGGTTGCAGTGCGTGGCGAGTTCGTGCAAGAGGTTGTATTCGGTAGCGGTGAGATGGATCTCGCGCCCGGCAATGGCTACGCGGCGGCGGGCCAGTTCAATAACCATATTCCCACATTCGATTTTCGCCCCGCTGGGCAAAGGCGCTGCGCCTTGCGAACGCTTTAGCACGGCCCGCACCCGCGCCAACAACTCCTTCGAACTGAAAGGTTTGGTGATGTAATCATCCGCTCCAGCCTCGAAGCCCGTGAGCATATCGGTCTCGGTCACTTTGGCAGTGAGCATAATAATGGGCACCGCTGAGAACTCGCGGACACGCCGGGCGACCTGATACCCGTCCATGCCGGCTGCCAGGATAATATCCAGCAAAACTAGGTCAGGTTGCTCGATAGCGACTTTTTCGATGGCATGTTCGCCGTTGGAACTGGCAGCAACTTCATAACCTGCCGCTGTCAACACTTCCCGAACGAGGCGGACGAGTCGCGGATCGTCGTCAACAACCAGGATGCGGGATTTGTTCATGGGATTATCCTATTCCATCGGCAGCGAAACTGACCTCAGATCTGCAGAGTCGGGACAGGTACGCTGCGCGGCAATGAGAAGAAAACCGTCGTCCCTTCGCCGACCTTGCTCTCGACCCAAATCCGCCCGCCGTGCGCCTCGACGACGGCGCGTGCAATCGGCAGCCCCAGGCCAGTGCCCGAAACGTGCAGGCTGGTTGCCGAGCGCACGCGGAAATATTTCTCGAAGAGTGGAATGAGATTCTCCGGCGAGATGCCGATGCCCTGGTCGGCAACGCTGATGACCACATCCGCCGGGCGCACCTCGCCTTTGACGACGATCAACCCACCCTCAGGTGAGTACTTGACCGCGTTGTCAATGATGTTACGGAATACCTGCTTGATCCAGCGCGGGTCAGCCTCCACGATGGGAAATTCTGGCGGAAAATCCACCACCGGCATGTGGGCCTTGCTGCGTTGCTGGAGTTCCGCCGCCAGGTCACGGGCGACATGCTGCAAGCGCAGAGGTTGGCGTTCCAATTCGAGTCTTCCGACCTCGATCAGCGACGAGTCGAGGATGTCCTTGAGCATCCTTTCCATATCGTCACAGGCTTCCTCGATCAGGTGCAGGAATTCTGTATGCTTTTCTTCGTCCCACTTCAATTCGTCGAGAAGCAGCGCGGTGGTGTAACCCTTGATCGTTGCCAGCGGCATGCGCAGCTCGTGTGAAAGGGCTGCCATGACTTCCGAGCGCATCCACTCGGCCTGACGGGCCTCGCGCACAGCGTCAGCTTTTGTCTCCAGCCGCGCCCGGTCAATTGCCAGGGCAATCAAATCGGCCAGCGTTTGTACAAAGGGAAGGTCATTTCGAATAAATTTCTTGTGGCTGTGGATAGTCTCGAGGACAAGGACGCCAAATCTTTGTTCCCCTGCCACAATCGGAGCGGCAATGGCGCACTGAGGAAGGACATCCTCACCAATAGACCGCATCATCACCTGCTGGTTGTACGGGCGCATGTTGGACATTGCCTGAGCGACCTCTTCGGCTGTGTACAACAAACATGCTTGGCCTTCATCATACACTTTGCCAGTGATCGATTCGCCGGCGCGCAGCCCACTCTCTTTCAAGGTCTCGAGGTCATAACCAAAGGCCGCCACCGGCTGGAACAGGCCAGAGGGCTGATCCCAGAGCATGATTGCACCGATATCAGCCTGCTCAAGGACCTCAATGATCGTGCGCATGACCGCATTGAGCAATTTCGGTAGTTCAGCTGGCGAGGCAAGGGTTTTGGCGACCTCAGTCAGGGCTTTCAATTCGCTGGCGAGGCGCTCGCTGGTATTTCCACTTGGGGAGACCATAGGTTATTTGTGAAGGATATGACGCACAATTATTATAACCCGATATGCAGGACACCAATCCTACTTGTTTTTTTATCCGAAAAACTATACAATCAATTCAGAATGAACGCCGAGGTGCTGCGTTCCCTGCTGGCCGTTTCTCTCAGCGCCATGTACGTACTGGCGATGCTGTATTTGCGCCGGAGGAGACTGCGCCTCGGCGCGTATTTGTTCTGGGGACTGTTCGCACTGTCCATCCCGGGGCTGGGCCCATTCCTTGTCATCGCACATCCACGTTTATCCGCGTCCCTTTTCCCGAAGGCATGGTAGAGATCGGAGAAGTATGAAACACGACCGCTTCCTGCTCGGCATCCTGATCTTCATCGGCCTGCTGGTCATCGCCGCACTGACGCTCTTCTTTGCCCGCCATGAGGACCAGACCTACGGCACTGAGGGTACCCCCGAAGGTGTGATACGTAATTATGTGCTCGCCCTCCAGAACTACGATTTCGAACGGGCTTATGGCTACCTGGCAGACAAAGAAAACAAACCTAGCCTCGACTATTTCAGACAAGCTTTCCTCAACCGTCAGCTCGATATTACCAATGCAGCCATCCAGATCGGCAAAGTCGAGATGGTTGCCAGCGACCAGGCGCTGGTAGACGTGACCGTCGTCTACGCCGCCACCGATCCTTTCTCCTCAGGCTCGAGTTCACACATGACCGCCTCGCTGGAAATGCAGAATGGCGCCTGGCGCATCACTAATATGCCATATCCCTATTGGGGCTGGGATTGGTACCAGCCGACAGCAATGCCGGTAAAGTAGGGAGGAAACCATGCGCACCATCCGTCGTCTTTATTTTTACGCCGTCGCCTTCGTCAGCATGGAGGTCGTCCTATGGGGCTTGATTGGGCTGGCGCGGTCGGCATATTCGGTTCATGTCGTTGGCGGAGGCGCGGCGCGCCTGGCACAGGCACTGGCCCTCATCCTGGTCGGCGTGCCGGTCTTTGGGCTGCATTGGTGGTTGGCCCAACGCAGCGCACGCGCCGATATGGACGAGCACGCCTCCGGCGTGCGCACCTTCTTCCTCTACGCCGTGCTGCTGGCCACGATTCTCCCCATCAGCCAGAACGCCCTCGCCCTGCTCGACCGGCTGCTGCTGCAGGCCTTCCGCCTACCGTCCACGCCGATGTTCGGCGGCAGCCAGACCTGGGGCGATAACCTCATCGCTATGCTGATGAACGCGCTGGTCGCGGCCTATTTCATCAGCGTGCTGCGCGCTGATTGGGCGGTCGTTACGCCCAAAGATACTCTCACCAGCCTGCGCCGCATCTACCGCTACATTTGGGTCATCTATTCCCTTGTAATGCTAGTCGCGGGCGTCCAGCAAAGCCTGCAATATACCCTCGAGATCCCGGCCATCACGGTCGGTTTTGCCCACCAGGCCTCCTTTGCCAACGGCCTGGCACTGCTCTTGATCGGCGCGCCGCTGTGGTTCTTCGCCTGGAAGACTGCCCAGGATGCGCTGGCCGAGGCTGCCGAACGCGAGTCGTCCTTGCGGCTGGGCGTGCTGTACGTCCTGTCCCTGGTTGGTGTGGTCACCGTGCTGACCTCGAGCGGGGTCGTGCTGGCCGTCCTCCTGCGCGGCTTACTCGGCGAAAATATGAACGTTCAAGACTTCATGCGTCTCATCAGCGGGCCTCTTTCCACCGGTATCCCGCTGGCAGGCGTGTGGGCTTATTATGGTCACTGGCTGGGACACTCGATGGCAGAGGTACCCGACGTACCCCGCCGGGCCGGGATGCGCCGGCTGTACTTTTACATCCTTTCTGCTATTGGACTGGGTGCGACCTTTATCGGCCTCGCGATGCTGCTCTCCTTCGTCATTGACGCCAGCATCGGCGACCTGCTGTGGGCGGACACACTGCGCCCACATTTATCCGCTTCACTGGCAACTCTATTCGCTGGTCTGCCGCTCTGGTTGCTGACCTGGCGGCCAATGCAGACCGAGGCGATGGCCGTCGGCGATCCCGGCGACCACGCCCGGCGCTCGCTCGTGCGTAAAATCTACCTCTACCTGGTCTTGTTCGCCAGCGTCATCGGCGGGATGGTCGCGGCGGTGATTCTGCTCTTCTTGCTGATACGGACACTGCTCGGCGACCGTCCGCCCGGATTTACGCAAAGCCTCTTTAACTACCTGCAATTGCTCTTCCTGTTTGCCCTGATGGGCATCTATCACGGCCTGACCCTGCGGCGCGACGGTCGCATAGCTGCCCATGCCCTGACCGCCAAACATGCCCTCTTCCCGGTCTTGATCTTCGACCCGGGCGGCGAGGATCCCTTCGCTCCGGCTCTGCTGGCGGCGCTCCAAAAACAGACCCCGCGTCTGCCCGTAGCCATCCAGCCGGTCATCCAGCCGATCCCGGAGGAGTCACTGGCGGCGGTCAAAGCTGCCATTATTCCTGGAGACTTGGCCATCAATCCGCCCGAAGCGTTGCGGCTGTGGCTGCGCGACTTCAACGGCAGCAAGCTGATCGTCCCGCGCGTTGCGGCGGGATGGATTTGGAGCAGCGGCACAGGCCGCTCGCTCCAGGCCACAACCGGGCAAGTCGCGCAGGCCGTCCGCCAATTGGCCGAGGGTCAAGAAGTCCGCCAACCGGGCGGCACATCCGGCTGGATGATCTTTACCTACGTTATCGCCACTTTGTTCGGCCTGGAAATCCTGATGGCCCTGACCAGCCTGGTCGCCTCGTTTTTCCAAAGATAGATACCGCCATCAGTTTGGGTGGCTACGGAAAGCCACCCCACGAGCATGTACCAACTCAAACGAAATGAACTCAAATCATTGATATAATTTGCGTGGAGAGGATGAAGCAATGAAAGTAACCGTCTTACAAGAAAACCTAGCTCATGGATTGAGCGTTGTTTCGCGAGCGGTGTCGCCGCGCACGACCCTGCCGGTGCTGGCAAACGTCCTGATCGCAAGCGACGAGGGCCGGTTGCGTCTCTCAGCTACCAACCTGGAATTGGGTATCACCTGTTGGATTGGGGCTAAGATTGAGGAAGAAGGTTCGACCACCGTCCCGGCGCGTACCTTCGTAGACTTGGTAGGGACACTGCCCGCGGAACAGGTGAATTTGAGCCTGAGCGTGGCCAACCAGACCCTCAACATGCGCTGCGGAAGCTCGAACACGGACATCAAGTGCATTGACGCCCAGGAGTTCCCGCCGCTCCCAGTTCCACAGATGGAGGGCGCCATCCAGATCAACGTGGCCGATTTCAAGGAGATGATCCAGCAGGTGGCTTTCGCCGCCTCTGTGGACGAGGCTCGCCCGGTGCTGATGGGCGTGCTGATGACAGTGGATAAGGACACCATGACGATGGCAGCAGCAGACGGTTTCCGCCTCTCAGTGCGCAAGGCTACGCTCTCCCAGGCCGTGCCGCAGCCAGTGACAGTCATCATCCCAGCACGTGCCCTGAGCGAGCTGGCACGCGTCGCCACAGACGGGGGCGAGATGATCGCAATGGTCCTGCCAAAGGGCCGCGGCCAGGTCATCTTCCGCGTCAAGGATGTAGAAGTGGTCTCGCAGCTGATTGATGGCACTTTCCCTGATTACCAGCAAATCATCCCACGCTCGTACAAGTCGCGTACGCTACTATCTACCCAGGCACTGCTCAAAGCCTGCAAGCAGGCCGAGATTTTCGCTCGTGAAGGCTCCAACGTGGCGCGGTTGAACATCAAATCCAGCGGCGAGCTGGAGCCAGGCTCGGTCGAGATCTTCGCCCAATCCGAAGAGACAGGTTCGAACGAGACAGTCGTCGCGGCGACCATCGAAGGAGTGGGACTGTTGATCGCCTTCAACGTCAAGTACCTGCGTGAGGTACTGGAGGTCATCAAAACCCCAAATGTTGCCCTGGAGACTTCCGCCCCGAATGCACCCGGCGTGATCCGCCCGGTCGGCGATGATAATTTCCTGCATGTCATCATGCCGATGCACCTTGGTTAGTAATCAGTAATCAGTGATCGGCGTTCGGCAATTACAAAAGTGTCAGGCAACCAACAGCCTGACACTTTTCCACTCACTGATTGCTGTTTAACGATAACTGGTATCCATGACTCTCCCCGCTTCATCCTCCGACCGCGTTCTCAATATCTTCCTGACACTCAATCGATACCCGATCTTGAGCAGCCGCATCCGCGCACGTATGAGGCAGGAGTTGTTCGCGCGCGGCATCATCTCATCGGAAGCGTTCGATGTGGAAGTGCGCGAGAAAGCCATCCAGTCGCAGGCGCGCGAGGGATTGCACGACCCATACAGCGAAGAGCCGTTCGATGCCTGGGAGACACGCCTGGCGCGTGTCCGCGATTCGTTGACTGACTTCTATTTCGCCTACAACCTGCCCTATGAGGAATTCGAGCGTATCGTCAAGGGTATCATTGGCGAGCGCGGCGAGCCGCCGGATATGGTCACCTTCAACCCGGAGCTTGCCCCTCAGGATATGCTCTTCCAACAGGCCGAACTACTCGAAAGCCTGCCGCCCGAAAAACGGCAGCCCCTCGAAGCGCGTCTGCAAGAGATCAAGGTGGTGCTGATCCGCACCATGATCAGCGACCAACTGGCTTACCTGAATATCGCCCGCAAATGGTTTACGGTAGATGACCTGAAAGACATTCGCTTTCGCAAGATCGGATACGGGAAGATCGGCGGCAAATCGGCCGGAATGCTCCTGGCGTACCGTATCCTGAACGAGGTGGCTCCCCCCGAGGTTCGAGCGGCGATCCGCACACCGGTCTCGTACTTTCTGGCCTCGGACCTGTTCTACACGTTCATGGCCGCCAACAACCTGATCCACTGGTCGGATCAAAAATACAAGTCCGAGGCTCAGATGCGCTCCGAGTATCCACAGATTGTACAGGAATTCATACGCGGGGAATTCCCAAAGGACATCTTGGAACGCCTGCGAGGCATTCTGGATGAGGCCGGAGATCGGCCGCTCATCGTCCGCTCGTCGAGCCTACTGGAAGATAACTTCGGAACCTCTTTTGCTAGAAAATACGACAGCTTCTTTTGCCCCAACCAGGGCACGCCTGAGGAGAATCTCGATGCTCTCACCGAGGCCATCGCCCGCGTCTACGCCTCCGGTCTGAACCCAAATGCCCTACTTTACCGGCACAACAAGGGTCTAGTGGATTACGACGAGCGCATCGCCGTCCTGATCCAGTTCGTTCAGGGTGAGCGGTATGGGCGTTACTTCCTGCCTCACGGCGCGGGTGTAGCCTTCAGCCGAAACCTGTACCGATGGTCGCCTCAGATCCGCAAGGAAGATGGGTTCGTGCGCCTGGTCTGGGGATTGGGCACGCGCGCCGTGGACCAGGTCGGGGATGACCACCCACGACTGGTTGCCCTCAGCCATCCGCAGCTCCACCCGGCCACGACCACAAAAATGATCCGTAAGTATTCCCAAGAATACGTGGATCTAATTGACCTGGAGGATAACCAGTTCAAATCCTTACCAGTCGCCGCGGTGCTGACACCCCGATACCAGGCCCTGCGTTACGTTGCCCAGGTAGACGAAGGCGATTACCTGTCTTCCATCCACACCCGCCTGGTTGATGTGAACAGGCTGGTCATTACCTTCGACGACCTTCTGCGCCGCACGCCCTTCGCCGAGACCATGCGCACCATTGTCAGACTGCTCAAAGAACACTACCGCGCGCCGGTGGATACCGAGTTCACTGTGCGCATCGTTGACCCAGCATCTGCCCAATCCGCGATCCGTATCTCGATCCTGCAATGCCGTCCGCAAAGCCAGATGGGAGACGAAGAGGCTAGCTTCCCTGAGGAACTCCAGGCCGAGAACATCATCTTCTCCAGCCGCCGTATGGTGCCGCGCGGCACGGTGAACGGCATCCGTTACGTGCTGTTCGTCTCGCCCAAAGATTATTTCAGCCTGCCCTCTCAGGCCGAACGCAGCAAGCTGGAACGTGCCATCGGCGCTCTCAACGCTGCCCTTAAAGGCGAAACATTCATCTGCGTCGGGCCGGGACGCTGGGGAACGTCCACGCCTGACATGGGTATACACATCAATTACGGGGACATTTACAACACGCGCGCCTTGATCGAGCTGTCCGGCCAGGGCATCGGACCGGATCTGGAGCCTTCTTTCGGCACCCATTTCTTTCAAGAACTGATGGAAACTCATATCTACACCCTTGCCATCTACCTGGACGACGAAGATGCCGTCTTCAATCAAGATTTTTTCTATAAGACCCCCAACCGCCTGATGGAATGGCTGCCTGTGGATGAAGCCCTGGCCAGTTGCCTGCGCCTGATCAAGGTAGACGATTTCCGCCCCGGTTACCACCTATCCCTGGTGATGAACGATGACGTGGGAAGAGCGGTCGCTTTTCTGCAACCCGATTAGCCCGATAATGGTATGTTAGCTTCTCTTCGTGGGGCGGAGTGACGACCCTGAGCGAAAGTGAAGGTAAGAAATACAGTCGAAGTTTATTCCCCCAAGCAAATTTCCTTCGACCGCGCTTGCATAAAGAACGTTCGCTCCATTCAAGATGGCAATCTACCAGAACAAATGTTCTAAGGCATAGATCGCCAACGCTGGGCGGCAGCGGTCAGCGGACGCTTGGCGACGATGGTAACCTTGCTGCTATTGCTGGGTGTGTACACGTTGATCGCCTCCCAGCCTTCCTGTCCCCACTCGTTCAGCGTCACCTCGATTTGTCCATCCTTTGTGCCAAAGGCAGAGCCGATGGTCTGGACGCGGTACTCCCA
>CAYZIQ010000018.1:0-30496 GCA_964478375.1 uncultured Chloroflexus sp.
CGCCTGTTGGCAAAAACAGTCCTACCAATTCCCAACAATTAACGGCCTCTGGCTGGCATTTGTCGCTTTCATCCCGCAGTTACTTGCCTTCTACCTGCCAGTCACCCGCACCCGGATTCCTGATATCCTGGCTTCCGCCAGTTTGATTACCTCGCAAGTCCTGTTATTGGCCTTTGCCTGGACAAACCATAAGCTGGCAGGGATGTGGTTGCTCATCGGGGGGCTGGTGCTTAACCTGGCCGTTATTGTCGCCAACGGCGGTTTCATGCCTATCAGCCCTCAGGCCGCGGAGCATTTAGTTCCAGCGTCTGTGGTCCAGTCAATGGACGTTGGTGATCGTTTCGGGTTTGGCAAAGATGTGCTGTTGCTTCCAGAAGATACCCACCTTGTGGTGCTATCGGATCAGTTTTTATTGCCAGACCGGTTTCACTACCAAGCTGCCTTTAGCTTAGGAGATGTCTTTATTGCCAGTGGGATATTTTGGCTGCTGCTAAGGCAAGGTATACCGTTAAGACCACTTGAAAGGTTGAAATGCTTATGATGCCAACTCAAACCCTCCAAACCTCTACATTCACCGTTGTAGCTCCAAGCGACCATACTGAGTTAAGCCGCTTGCTGGCCGCAGCGGTCGTCAATGCTCAATTCGAGAATCTATTACTCGACAATCCCGAATCTGCCCTCGAGAATGGCTATCTGGGCGAAACTTTCCAGTTGACCAACGTGGAACGCGCGCTGCTCGTTTCCATTCGCGCTGATACACTGACTGAACTGGCAAAGCAGTTAACCGGCGCTCTCGTGAGCAGCAGCGCGCTTCTCAGGTGAAGCCTGAATAAGGCGAAAATCCAGGGTGGCGCGGCGAAAGGGGCGCGATCAAGGGGGTCAATGCGCCCCGCGCCGCGTCTCACCGAGTGACAAGTGCCGGCCTCCATCTTGAACCCCCCGCAGGCCCTTATGAGCAACCTTCCTGCCAGTGTAATCCTACCCGCGTCAGACAACAGAACTGAACTCTGGCTCGAGGCGGTTTTTCGAGCCTTTCCCGATTTGCTTTTTCATTTGAAACCAGATGGCACAATAGACGACTATATGACCAGCAACGTATCTTCACTCTATGTGCCGCCACAAGAATTCTTGGGAAGGCGAATGCAGGATGTCTTGCCCCCTGAGGCGGGTAAGAAAATAGCTCAGGCAATTGATCGCGTCAGCCAGACAAATGAAATCGTTTCGTTGAATTATACCCTCACGGTTCCTGGCGGGGATCGCCATTACGAAGTGCGCCTCGCGCCTTTGCCAGGCCCGGAGATTGTCATCATCATGCGAGATATCACAGTGCAGAAAGAGGGAGAGGATCTGAATCGGCGCCAGCTTCAGCGGCTGGCAGCCTTACGCGCTATTGATACGGCGATTGCCAGTAGCCTGGACTTGAACCTCACCCTTAGCATCATCCTCGAGCAGGTCATGAAACAGCTGGATGTTGGTGCTGTTGATATTTTGCTGATCAATCCCCACACCCAAGTTCTGGATTTTGTCGCTGGGCGAGGCTTTCAGACAACGTCTCTCCAGCAAACACGCTTGCGATTAGGAGAGGGTTATGCGGGCCGAGCAGCTTACGAGCGACGGATCATCAGCATTCCTGATCTTCGGGTCCACAAGACGGATTTTTTACGATCCCCTAATTTTGCCCACGAAGGCTTCGTTACCTATTACGCCGCGCCGCTGATCACTAAAGGGCAGATAAAAGGCGTGTTGGAAGTCTTTTTCCGCTCTTCTTACCAGCCAGATTCGGAATGGTTGAATTTTTTCGAAACGCTGGCAGGTCAGGCAGCTATCGCCATAGACAATGTAACTCTCTTCAATGATCTTCAGCGTTCGAATGTAGAACTCACAGTTGCCTATGATTTGATGATCGAGGGATGGGCGCGCGCCCTCGACCTGCGCGATCATATATTGGAGGGACATAGCCGCCGCGTCACCGAAATTACAATCAGATTGGCGCGCATGATGGGCTTGAGCGAGAAGGAGCTTGCGCATGTTCGCCGTGGCGCCCTCCTTCACGACGTGGGAAAAATCGGCATCCCGGATAACATCCTTTTCAAGCCTGGGGGTCTCACTGATGACGAATGGGATGTTATGCGCCAACACCCGAAGTTTGCCTATGATCTGCTTTATCCTATCCCTTATTTACACACAGCCCTCGACATCCCTTATTGTCATCACGAGAAATGGGACGGGTCTGGTTATCCGCGCGGCCTAAAGGGCGAAGAGATACCATTGGCGGCACGAATTTTCGCAGTCGCGGATGTTTTTGATGCTCTGACCTGTGACCGGCCTTATCGCCCCGCCTGGTCTAAAAGAAAATCCCTCGAATATATCTACGCAAACGCGGGCTCACACTTCGACCCGAAGGTGATCGAGGTTCTTCGGAAATTGGGACTTCAGGAGCTCCAAAGCATATAATTACCAACGTGCACGCCGAGAACCGAGTTTCACATCACGGCGGGAAGAGCCACAAAGATGAAACCGCCAGAAATATACTTCACCTTGAATTCGAGCTTCGGGGTTGGTCATTTTTCTTCCCCAGCGACTAGCCAGGCACAAAACGCTTTGTTTCGTCACGACCGCCTGATTGTTGCGATTGCGATAGCAGGAGAGGCCTTGTATTCCACATTTTAACCGCCTGATCGTCTACGCTGTGGAAGGGGCCGACCGCACCGCAATTTCGGCAACGGACGGTCGAATACAAAAGAACGGGCCGATCGTCACCACAAAAAGGGCAAGGTTCAAGTTTTTTCTGTTTGTCCATGCCAGACTCTCCCTAATCACGCGCAACAGCGCGAGCGTGGGGCACGATGGTCCCCTGCGCACCGCGCCCCTGTCCCCGCGCCATCCGGTTTATAAAATGCGGACTTTAATCCTGAAATATGCTGGTTCGTTCTTAGATTAATATAATCATGCCCCCCAGAAAGTAAATAGGCAAGCTTCTCGCACAGATAGACATTTGTAATGGTTTTTTGGTGAATGTTCCCCCTCTTTCCCCACTTTTTTGAGAAATAACCTCAGTAGCCTTCTACGGCTTGTGTTGACTGCGAGCCTTATGAGGCGCTTTGGCATCCCGATCGGCGTCTGACGGAGGTTCAGGGTTACGCGGGATGACTCCCATCTTGTATGCTGCCGCAATGGCAGCGGCGCGGGTTTGTACGCCCAGGCGCAGGTACACGCCGGAGAGCAAGTTTCGCACCGTAGGACCGGTTACACCAAGCCGTTTAGCAATAGAATCTGTTGTACTATTCGGGTAAGCTGCGCACAAAGATAGAACCTCCAACTGACGAGGGGTTAAACTATACCTGGGAAGACTGTGCCACAGGTCATGATAAGCACCCGGACTGAAATATATCCCGCCGCCTGAAATCACGCCTACCACCTTCGCCAATTGCTGTATCGACGCTCCGTCATCTTTGAAGATGTATCCGCTGATTCCAGCCTTGAGCAAGGCCTCGATCAGGGAAGGTTGCTGGTACATGGAGATGACCAGAATATGAAGCTGGGGATATTGCTGTAACAGATGGGGGATAAGATATAGCGCCGGGAATGGAGCGCGGTTTTCCGCCGATGTAGGTACGTTCAGATCCAAGATCAGCACATCAATAGGGTTGCTGGCCAACATCGGCTCGAATTCCTCCCAACATGCGCCCGTTGCCACAACTCGGATGCAGGGGTCTGCAGATAACCGGTAGCGATAACCGTCGACAATGCTCTGGTGATCTTCCAAAATCGCGATACGGATGTGAGATGACATGTCTGCTTCCAGTGCCCATTACGCCGGCCAGGGTACGTATGCGGTTATGCAAGTACCACGTTCCGGTTTCGAATGAATCTTCAAGCGGCCTCCCAACAGGCCGAGACGCTCTTTTATCCCCACCAGGCCGATCCCGCTTGAGCGGGCTACCTGACCCTCACTCATTCCCCTGCCATTATCCGCAACAGAGAGAACGATCATTTTCTTTCTGTTATGCAGTTCGACCCGCACCTTGCTGGCATGTGCGTGTTTGAGAATGTTGGCAAAGGCTTCCTGTACGAAACGGTACAGGCTGATACCGACTGCATCGGGCAAACGGGGCATATCTTCACCGCGGTACTGTACAGGAATTTTGGTTTGTTCTGAAAATTCACGGCAGAAGTCTTTCAAGCTCAGGTCAATGCCGGCAATATCGAGTGCTGGCGGACGCAGGCTGTGGGATAACCTACGGATATGTTCCGAGGTTTGATCTATCCGAGTGATCGCCTCAGACAAGCGCCGAGAGATCGGCAGGAGGTTTTCAGGGAGTTCGTTGATGATCGCGTCAAGGCTATATTTCAAGGTGATCAATGCCTGCCCGGCCTCATCATGCAACTCGCGCGAGACGCGCTGGCGCTCCTCTTCTTGAGCAAAGACAACCTGCTGGGCAAGCTGGCGCAATTGCTCACGGCTGGCGCTCAATTCCTGGTTCCGTCTTTCGAGTTCATCCTCCGCCTGCTTACGCACCGTGATGTCGCGCACTAGACTCACCCACCCCATGCGTTGGCCCTTGGAATCTTCCAACGGCATTACACTGTGCTCGGTGGGGAATATTGTTCCATCCTTGCGTTTCATCCTGTACTCGAAATCGCTCAAGAAGCCTTGTTTTTCTATGGCAGGATATAATCGCTTACTAAACTCTTCTCGTGCCTCATCATCAACATGCAAGAAGGCGGTCGTCCGACCGAGCATTTCACCCTTGTCATAGCCAAATAGATCCGAGGCGGCGCGGTTGCAGTCCTTGATCTTGGATGTTTTCGCATCAACGATGAATATCGCATCACGAATGCTGGCAAACATTCGTTCGAGTATTTGATTGGAGCTGCGTAGCGTCTCCTCCATCTGCACACGTTCGGTAATATCACGGCAATTGACGATCGTACCATTAACGGCCGGGTTATCAAGCATCTCCTTGCCCCTGACCTCGAAGACACGCCATGAACCATCACGATGACGGATCTTCAACTCCAACATTGGTCCGATCATCTCAGGTGGAATGCCCGGCGTCAGCGCGTCAATCACTTTATCCCGGTTATCGGGGTGAATGAATTCGATGATATTCCGCCCAATCACCTCCTCCGCCCGATAACCGAATAGCCTTTCAGTCGAAGGACTGACAAATTGTATTATGCCACCATTCCCGAGGACGGAGATGATATCAGTAGAGCCTTCGATAAGGGCCCGAAAGCGCTCCTCGCTTTGCTGCGATGCTTTTATCATCCGTTCGAGTTCAGCGGCCAAATCATTGGCTTTTGCCAGGTTAATATTCAAACCGTATACGACTGTAGTCAGGGAAAGGATCAGAATTATTCCCATCAGCAGGAAGGCCACTCCCCCAATGATCCGCAGCGTCGAGTCCACTTGGGGCAATCCCATCATTATGGGGAG
The DNA here is from genome assembly GCA_964478375.1 of uncultured Chloroflexus sp. Classification (GTDB taxonomy): domain Bacteria; phylum Chloroflexota; class Anaerolineae; order Anaerolineales; family Villigracilaceae; genus CG2-30-58-95. The sequence continues at coordinate 5,441 of CAYZIQ010000018.1, forward strand.
ACGTTCGGTTACGATAAAAAAGCCCAGGGCGGCAATGGTTACACCGCTTAATGAGAATGCTGCAAGCCCCCCACGCAAGCCAATGAACAAGACGGCCATGGCAATGAAGGTCAGAAAAAACATACCTGCGTCTGCATTGAATCCGTCGTAGTATAAATTGATCACACCCATCACATAGAAAATGAGCAGGAAACTGCCCATCCGTATCCAATAATTCACCGGCCGCAGATATGTGATGATGAGCACCCACAAGTAAACAATGGAACTGACCACTAAACTGCTGTACGACTCGATGGCGAGGGCTTCCTTGACGAATAATATGTAAAGCCCACTTCCTATCACGGAAGCGCTGATAAGTAATATTTTTAGCAGTCGCTCGCGTAGCTGTTGCAGACTCGCAACTTTACCCGGCTCGCCGAGAGTGAGTTTGGGGACTAGGATTTTCATGGCTCACCTCAGAAACTCTATTTCGTGATCCGTTGAGTCGCAAGCTGTATTATAGTGACTCTCGGGATATGCGTGGGGTAAAAGATGGGTAGTGTAATCAAACAAGTGATAAAACTTCGTAGTAACGACTTTAGTCGTGTTTTTCGAGGGTAAAGCGACTGCCTGCCCTGGCGGGCTAGGCCAGGGAAGTCGCCACTACAGAAGGATTGTCACTTATGATGAACCATCACCAAAAGATGGACTCCAGTGAGCCATTATAGTATATGTTTACAGACAACAGTCTAAAACCCAAGTGATGATTTTGGCGTTGCTGCTCAGTGTCCAGCCCAGCTTCCCACAGGAACGATGGGCTGGACACTGGGCTTAAGATACAATATAGGCAACAGAAACATGAGCACTCCACCCCCTTCCCATTCCCCCAGCGGGGTCTCCTTCGACCCCGCGCACGATGTCTATCGTTACGCGCCGCGCGCCCTGCAAGCCATTTTCGCGCCCAAAAACGTAGCCGTGATCGGCGCGACCGAAAAAGCCAGCAGCGTCGGGCGCACCATCCTGTGGAATCTGATCAGTAGTCCCTTCGGCGGGGCGGTTTTTCCTATCAACCCAAAACATGCCAGCGTGCTCGGCATCAAAGCCTATCCGAACATTTCCGCCGTTCCCGATCCTGTTGATTTGGCTGTGATCGTCACGCCTGCACCTACCGTCCCTGACCTGGTCGGTGAGTGTGTGGAAATGGGCGCGAAGGGCGCCATCATCATTTCGGCAGGCTTCAAGGAAATCGGCCCGCAGGGCGCCGAGCTGGAACACAAAATCCTGGCGCGCGCCCGCAAAGGCAAGATGCGCATCATCGGTCCGAATTGCCTGGGTGTGATGAACCCACTCACCGGCCTGAACGCCACCTTCGCGGCGGCAATGGCGCGCCCCGGCAACGTGGCCTTCATCAGCCAGTCGGGTGCGCTGTGCACCGCCGTGTTGGACTGGTCGTTCCGTGAACACGTCGGCTTCTCGGCCTTCGTCTCAATCGGCTCGATGCTCGACGTGGGCTGGGGCGACCTGATCTACTACCTGGCGGACGACCCCCACACGAGCAGCATCGTCATCTACATGGAGACCATCGGCGACGCGCGCACCTTCATGTCTGCGGCGCGCGAGGTGGCGCTGACCAAGCCGATCATCGTCATCAAGCCCGGACGGAGGGCGCGGCGCGGGCGGCCGCTTCGCACACTGGCTCGTTGACAGGCTCCGACGAGGTGCTGGAGGCTGCTTTCCGGCGCTGCGGCGTGCTGCGCGTCAATACCATCAGCGAAGTTTTCTCGGTGGCCGAAGTGCTCGCCAAGCAGCCGCGGCCCAACGGTCCGCGCCTGACTATTCTGACCAACGCTGGCGGCCCCGGCGTGCTGGCAGCCGATAATCTCATCGCCAGCGGCGGCCAGTTGGCCGACCTTTCCACCGAGACGATAAATTCGCTCAACGAGAGCCTGCCGCCGCAGTGGAGCCACAGCAACCCGGTGGACATCCTCGGAGATGCCAGCCCGGAGCGTTACGCCAAGTCGCTGGAAATCACCGCTCAAGACCCAAACAGCGACGGCTTGCTGGTCGTCCTGACCCCCCAGGCCATGACCGACCCCACCACCACTGCCGAAGCCCTCAAGCCTTACGGCCAGACTTACGACAAACCTATCCTGGCCTCGTGGATGGGCGGCGAGGATGTCGAGGCGGGCGTTTCGATCCTCAGCCGGGCGAACATTCCAACCTTTGACTATCCGGATGAAGCCGCACAAACCTTCGTCTACATGTGGCAATACACTTATAACCTGCGCACACTGTACGAGACCCCCAGCCTGCCGGAAGATACGGAGGGCAAAGGGCCTGACCGCGACAGGGCCAAAGGCATCCTGATGTCCGCGCGCCGGGCCGGGCGCACCATCCTGACCGAGGCCGAGTCCAAAGGACTATTGGCCGCCTACGGCATCCCGACCGTGCCCACGCACATCGCCGTCAGCTCAGAGGAAGCCGTCCGTCTGGCGGATCAGGTCGGGTACCCAGTGGTACTCAAGCTGCATTCCGAGACGATCACTCACAAAACTGACGTGGGCGGCGTGCAGCTCAATCTCGAGGACGCTACTGCGGTCAAGGCTGCTTACGAGCGCATCCGCGCTTCAGTGGCCCAAAAAGCCAGGGTAGACGACTTCCTGGGAGTCACCGTCCAGCCAATGATCCGGATGGAAGGCTACGAGCTGATCCTGGGCAGCAGCGTTGACCCGCAGTTCGGCCCGGTGCTGTTGTTCGGCACGGGCGGGCAGCTGGTCGAGGTCTACAAAGACCGTGCCCTGGGCCTGCCGCCGCTCAACACCATCCTGGCGCGGCGCATGATTGAGCGGACGCGCATCTATCAGGCTTTGCAGGGCGTGCGCGGCCGCCCGCCGGTGGACCTGGAGGCTTTGGCGATTCTACTTGTCCGTTTCAGCCAGTTAATCGTGGAGCAGTGCTGCATCAAGGAATTGGATATCAACCCGCTGATCGCTTCGACAGGCGCGGGGGCGGACGGCCGTCCGCCCCTACTGGCGCTGGACGCGCGCGTGGTGCTGCATGACCCAGGGATGACCGAAGCCGACGTGCCCAAGATCGCCATCCGTCCTTACCCGAGCCAGTATGTATCCACGTGGGCGATGAAGGACGGCCGAAAAGTGACTGTTCGTCCGATCCGCGCCGAGGATGAGCCGCTGGTTATCCGTTTTCACGAGACACTCTCGGACCGCAGCGTGTACCTGCGTTACTTATCGCCAATGATGCTCAGTCAGCGCGTGAGGCACGAACGCATGGCGCGCATCTGTCACAACGACTACGACCGCGAGATCGCGCTGGTCGTCGAGGGCGAAGCGCAAAATGGCGAGCGGCAGATCTTTGCCATGGGTCGCTTGAGCAAATTACACGGCGAAGGGAGCGAAGCGCGCGTCACCCTGCTGGTCAGCGACCAGTTCCAGGGTCAAGGCATCGGCGGCGAGTTGCTTGAGCGCTTCGTCCACATCGGCCGCGCAGAGAAGATCAAGCGTTTGCTGGCGACCATTTCCCCCGAAAACGTCGCCACGCGGAAACTGTGCCAGCGGCTCGGTTTTTCCATGCAGACCAATCCGGAAACCGGCATGACCGAGGCGGAGCTGGCGCTTATCCCCTAGCACAAAAGCGGTAACCAGGAACCCATTTTCTCCGAAAAAACGGGTTCCTGTCGTATTATGTTATCCCTCCAATTGCGCCCTTTTCTGGGCATGAAGCTTTAGCACATCCGTTTGCACTTTTTCCAGGTGCGCGCCCCTCAGTGGGAACCAAGCCAGGATGATCGCGCCCAGGATCAACACCGCGCCAGGGATCAGGCCCGCCACGATCTTGATACCCAGGATGGCGCTCGCCGGTTGGTTCAGGTAAATCTGGCCCATGTTCTGCTGACGCGTCACGAAGTGGGTAACTTCCAGAATGAATGGCATGAGCGCCAGGGCAATAGACTGCGCTGGTTTAGTGATCAAGGCATTGACGCCGAAGAACGCTCCCTCGCGCCGGACACCTGAACGTAGCTCGTCCTCATCGGCCACTTCGGCAAAGAGCACGTTGGTCAGCGTCTGCGGGCCGGAGAGGCCAAATCCGGCCAGCGCCAGGCAAACCAGGATCAGCGTATTCGGCACAACGATGATGAGCATCAGCCCAATCCCGGCGATCACCAAGAGCAACTGCTGCGCCCCGACAACGCCCACTCGCTTGCGGATCAAGCTGGTGACGGGCACGCCGATGATCAGCGGGATAAACACGCAGGCCAGCAGCACGATGGTGTTGATCTTTAGCACGTAATCAGCCACGTAGTAGAGCGCGCCCATGATCAACGACTGCATCAGGATGGACATAAAATTCGCCGCCACGAGGATCAGGAACGACTTGCTGGTGAAGGTGGCCTTGATCTGTTGACCCAAGGGCAGCGGCTTGTCCACTTTGGTGAACTCAGGGCGCTCCTTGACCACCAGCGTGGTGATGACGATCAGCGCCGCGCCGATTATCGCCACCACGATCATGGACATTTGCAGCGGCAAGAAGGAAAGCGATTCGCCGCCCTTTGGCCGGAACATGTCGGGAATGATGAAGCCTAGGAGCGTGCCGAGCAGCCCGAACAGCGAGGACGAGATCTGCAGGCCGTTCCGTTCAGCGTCCGATTCGCTCACCTCTGGCAGCAGCGCCGAATAGACCAGGCCGATCATGGTGTAGGTGGTGTCGTACAGGAGCATGGAGACTAGCATCCACCAGAAGAGGACCTGCTGCCCGGCCTGAGGCGGTGCAAACCAGACCATAATGAAGGTCAGGGCCAGGAAGGGTGCCGTGAAGCGCATATATGGGATGCGGCGTCCGCTTTTGAAGCGGGTGCTGTCGGTGATATAGCCAAACAGCGGGTCGTTGATCGCGTTCCAGACCGCATAGATGGCTGAAGCCGTCGCGATCCATTTTGCCTGCACGCCCAGGTAATCTTGGTAAAAGATCGGCAGGAGAGCAGCAAAGATGCCAGAGATCAGTGAAGAGCCTAGAGCGGCGATCCCCCAGATGACCTTGTAGCCCGGGCTCAACTTGACCGGCCCAGCTGAAGAAACTTGATTGTTTCGCGTCATGGTTTTACTCCTCTCATCGAACTAAAAATAGTCTGACAAAATCTTGCTGAATTCTTAGCCACCGATTTCACGGATTCTCGCGGATAAAGAATAAACCGTTTGCCCGATCCCAATGAAGAAGCCGCTGCCGGCTGTCCCATACGTGGCTCCTTGAGTATATTTTTGGTGATAGACCTGCAAACTGCCATCCGCACCGACCAGAATGTGCAGCGGCTGGCCAGCGATCTCGATAACATTCCCCTCTTGCGGGCGCGGACCTGGAGCCGCGTTCCCCTCGCCGCTGGTAGACCACCTATTAATTATATAAGAGGTGTCAAGTAATCGCAGGGGATAGCCCTCTCAAAGTCGCGGCCGGGCAGACTGAGGCACCACGCGCGCGAGTATCAGCTGCGGATCGCGGCAACGACCCAGGCTGGGCAGACGGTCAGCACAAGGTGACATTGCGGGCGGAAGGTATAGCACGGATCACCGGTTGAAAGGCATCTTACCTCGTTCTGCGGGGAAGCGGTAGGGAACGGATACTGCTCAATCAGGGGCAATGAAAGCCTTGACGGAAACTTTTGAGTAAAGTACAGTTGGGTTACCAGATTCTTGTTTCAGGAGAAAGGATTATGAACAAGTATAAGCAGACCATCGTTATTACCCTGTCTCTCGGCATATTGTCTCTTATCGCGATGGCTTTCAGTCATCTCGCACTCACAGACATCGCGCATGGAGAGGCGGATGTTTCCCTGGGATGGACTATCCTGCGAGTGACTGCCCTGATCCTGCTTACCTACATCGGTTCGTCTCTTTTCACTTTTATTCGAATCCTCAAACTGAAATCGTAAATACAGTTATAATAGGACTATGCTACCGGCATTATTAGATCTAGCGATGTTCGGCATCCTCTTGCCGTAAAGTCAGCCAGGGCCTGACGGGTGAACGCACACCTGTCAGGCCTTTTTAGTCTCGAGCAGAGACACATCACATCTCATATTTGAGGAGAAAGAATGCAGACACCTTGGGAGTATCGCTACGCCAATCGCACACAACGTATGGGAAGTTCCATCATCCGCGAATTGCTCAAATGGACTGAGCAGCCGGACATCATCTCGTTCGCGGGGGGATTACCCGCACCAGAAGTCTTTCCGGTCGAAGAATTTAAGAAAGCCTGCAACACCGTTTTGGATGAATTCGGCGCGCAGGCGCTGCAATATAGTACTACCGAGGGTTATCGTCCTTTGCGTGAGATGATTGCCCGCCACACCACCCGCTTCGGGATCGACATCACGCCGGATAACATCCTGATCACCTCCGGCTCTCAACAAGCGCTGGATTTCATTGGGCGCGTATTTATCAACCAGGGTGATCATATCGTGTGCGAATCACCTACTTACCTTGGCGCACTGCAAGCCTGGAATGCCTACGGGGCGCAATACGTTTCCGTCCCTTCTGATGAGAACGGCATGATCGTGGACGAATTGGAGAAAGCTCTGCGGGTGGGACCTAAATTCATCTACATTTTGCCGAACTTCCAGAATCCAGCCGGCTCGACCCTCAGCCTGGAGCGCCGCAAAAGGCTGGTGGAACTAGCCGACCAGTACGGTGTCCCGATCATCGAAGACGACCCCTACGGTCAGCTCCGTTACGAAGGGGAGCATTTGGTCTCAGTCGTCACGCTCGATAGCCAGTACCGGGGCGATAACGGCACTTATACTGGGAACGTCATCTACCTGAGCACCTTCTCGAAACTGCTTGCACCTGGCATCCGACTGGCATGGGTCGTCGCGCCGCAGCAAGTGATCCGCAAGCTGGTGATGGCCAAACAGGCGGCTGACCTGCACACGGCCACCTTCAACCAAATCGTAGCCTACGAGGTCGGCAAGGGCGGCTTTCTGGACGAGCACGTCAAGTTCATTTGCGCCACGTACAAGGAGCGACGTGACATTATGCTGGAGACCATGGACGAGGTCTTCCCGCCCGAGGTGCACTGGACGCATCCGCAAGGAGGCATGTTCTTGTGGGGAATCCTGCCGCAGGGAATGGACGCGGCCGAGGTGCTGAAAGTCGCTGTTGAGAAGAAGGTGGCCTTCGTGCCTGGCGGATCGTTCCACCCGAACGGCGGCGGAGAGAACACGATGCGGCTTAACTTTTCCTTTTCCTCACCGGAGGTCATCCGCGAGGGAATCACCCGCCTGGGGCTGCTATTGCGCGAGCTGGTTAGAAAGAATTGACACTGGGAGCTCCAAATTACGCAGCCTATTTCTCAAAAACAATAAGGGAAGCCCTCCTACTTCTATTCGTGGGAGGGCTTTGTCTTGTGTGGTAAACGGAGCGGCTTATTCAGCCTTCTCTGTGCTCTTTTCGGGCTTAGTTTCCTTACCCTCGCCTTTTTCCTTCTTTTCTTCCTTTCCATCTTGGGAATGCTTGTTTGCTCCTCCTGAAGGGGAGTGATGGTCGGTAGCATAAAAACCCGAGCCCTTGAACACGATCCCCACCGGTGCGTAGACTTTGTGCAGACTCTTCTTGCCGCACTCCGGGCAACGGGTCAATGGCTGGTCGCTAAACTTCTGGTGGCGATCGAACTGAAAGCCGCAAGTCCCACAATGATACGTATAAACAGGCATACTTTCCTCGAGCTTCTTAATTATGACGGGAGAGATTATAGCGCACCCAAGAGGGGGTGACAAGAGGAAATCGAAAAAAATATACGATTTTCTTAGACTCAGTATTTATCATATTTAGTCATCACTGTCCGCCCGAACCGGCTGGTGCTGCCCGGTCACCTACGGATCGGCAACGAAGACAAAAGCTATGGCGGCCCGTAGAGCTACCACTTACCTTCCCCCATTGCAACGACGAGCGCGATTGCGTGCGTTTCGCTGTGACTCAGGCTGACCGACCAAGCGGTCAGCCTGAGTTCTTTCGCGATCTTTTTCGCTCTATCATGCAGAATGATGGCTGGCGCCTCATATTCTCCGCCGCGGACTTCAATCTCTTGCCAGGATACCGGCCCGATGCCGGTACCTAACGCCTTCGAGACCGCCTCCTTGGCCGCGAAACGAACTGCCAGCGATTCGAGTCTCCCGGCGCAGGTTTTGAGCTCAGTCGGGGTGAAGACGCGCTTTAAGAACCGTTCACCGTGACGTTCGATCGCGGCGCGGATGCGGGCGATTTCGATCAAATCAATCCCAGTACGCAAAATCATCATAAATTGTTCGCAATGAAAATTAGGACGCGGATTGACACAGGAAAGCGCGGAATCAAGGAAACTATTAGCGTAAATCCGCGCTCGTCCGCGTACTATTTAGGGCCCGGCAATCGCTATGGCCAGCCGTTCGGAGTGAAAATACTTACGCGCCGCCTGAAGCACATCCTCCGGCGTCACGGCGCGCACCAGGTCGGCGAAACGGCGGTAGTAGTCCAGGCCCAGATCGAAGCGTTCGATGTTGAGCAGCGCACCAGCCACTCCAGCGTTTGATTCCATCGAAAGCGGCAGTCGCCCGACGAAGTTCGCCTGGCTGTCGGAAAGCTCCTCGGCTGAGACACCTTTCTCGATGAAGCGGGAGACCTCACGGCGGATCAAGTCGGAGGCCTTTGTGACATTATCAGGGTTGACGCCTGCGCTGATCTCCCACGAGCCGGGACCGATGCCTGCATTGAGCGAAGAGTAGGCATAATACGCCAAGCCGGACTTCTCGCGCACCGCGTCGCCGATGCGGCCCATCCAACCGAACTGGCCGAGCACGGAGTTGCCCAGCGAGGTGGGAAGATATTCAGGGTCACGGCGCGCCGGGCCGAAGGTGCCGATGACGAGGTCGGATTGGAATTTGCCGGGGATGTTCACGCGCCGGGTGACGGTTTCTTGCAGGGGTGTCAGCGGCGGCAGGGGCGGGGAATCGGGCTGGTCGGGATTGTCCCAGTCGGCCAGGGCGCGCTGTACCTGTTCCATCGCGGCCTGAGGCTCGACCGCGCCGACGAGGGCGATCACCATGCCGCGCGGCCCGTAAAAACGGCGGTGGAAATTCACCAGGTCCTGGCGGCGGATGGCCTGGATCGTCTCCGGGTAGCCATCTTCTGGACGGCCATAGGGGTGATTGGCGAAGACAATCTGGTCAAAGGTCAGGGCAGCCATATCGGCGGTATTCTGGGCGCGGATGGCCAGCCCAGTCAACAATTGGGCGCGCAATTTCTCGATCTGCTCGGCGGGGAAGGCCGGCTGCCGAAGGACTTCGGCCAGGGTGTTGAGTAACAGGGATAAATCTTCAGCCAGAGAGCGGCCGCTGAAACTGGCTGTGTGCAAGCCGGCGCTGAAGGAGAGGCTCGCGCCGCAGGATTCGAGCGCATCGTAGATTTGCTGGAGGTCGCGCTGAGCGCTGCCACGCATCAAGGCTAAGGCAGTGAAATCGGCCAGGCCAAGTTTCTCGTCCGTGTCGAAGAGGCTGCCAGCCTGGATGTAGCCACTGATCACGACCGAAGGGCTATTGAAGTTCGCCCGGCTGAGGAGGGTGATGCCGTTGGGGAATTGGGCGCGATAGATATCGTCGGGGCCGGGTAAAGAAGAACTCGATGGCGGTGCTGCGTGATACGTGGTAAGTGATACGTAGTTGTGTTTTACACTTTTCGTTTTACTCATGCCCCACCTCCACGCCGGTCGGGATGTAGATGCCAACCACCCGGTTCTGCGGTCGGAGAATGCTTTGCGCGGCGTGGCGGACTTCAGCCGACGTGACAGCCGCCAGCTTGTCCAGGTAACCGAGGAACCAATCGTAGGTGGCGAACATCTCGGCGTGGCCCAACCAAAAAGCCTGGTTGGAGATGTTCTCGCTGCCGTAAGCAAACAGGGCGCGCGCCTGCTTGATCGCGCGGTCAATCTCTTCTGCCGAGACAGTCTCATCCTGGATGCGCTTGACCTCGTCATCGAAAGCGGATAGAACCTCCTCGGCTTTCCGCTGCGGGTGGACAGTGATGGTAAAGGTATACAGGAACGGGTCAACGGTCGTGATGGCGCTGCTGCCGACGGCCACGGCCAGTTCTTTTTCCACCAGCGTGCGGTATAGGCGCGAGGTTTTGTTGGAGATGCCCCCACCGCCGAACATGTTCAGGCTGCTCGGGCCAGCCAGCAGACTGTCCAGGACGGTCAACGGGAAGAAGTTCGGGTCGGAGCCGGCCGGGGCGCGGTAAGCAAGCTGAAGGTAGGTCGTCTCGCCCGGTCCTTCGAGCGAGAGGCGGTGTTCGCCGCGCATTGGCGGCTCGGGGCGCGCCTGGCGCGGGGGAGTTGGTCCCGCTGGGATCGGTTCGAAAAGTTCGCGGATGCGCGCCAGTATTGCCTCGGTTTCGAAGTCGCCCGCCAGGCTCAGAACCGCGTTGTCCGGAACGTAGTAGCAGCGATAGTGAGCATAGAGGTCGTCGCGGCTCATGGTCTTCAGGTCGGCCAAGTCGCCGATGATCTCGTGGTGATACGGGTGGACGCGAAAAGCAGCCGCTTGCACCGCCTCACCGAGCAGGAAGAGCGGCTCGTTCTCGTTGCCCTCGCGTTCGGAGATGACCACGGTACGTTCGGAGGCGACCTCTTCGGGGTCGAAGGTGCTGTTGACCATCCGGTCGGCTTCCAGGCGCAAAGCCAGCTCGATCTTATCGCCTGGCATGGTTTCGAAGTAGGTTGTCCAGTCCAGGTAGGTAAAGGCGTTCGAGATGCCGCCCTCGCGGGCAATGACCTTATCTAATATGGAGGCGGGAAATTGGGGCGTCCCCTTGAATTGCATGTGCTCGACCCAGTGAGATATACCCGTGCGACCAGAAGGCTCGTCCCTGGAGCCAACGCGGTACCAGACCCAACTGCTGATGATGGGGGCAGTGTGAATCTCTTTCAGCATCACTTGCAGGCCATTGGCGAGTGCGGTGCGATGAATATCGGGCATGGAAACTCCAAAGGCGGCTATTGTATCAGAATTTTCTTGAACCACCAGGCGCAGAGAGCGCGCGGCGATTTGCACATGTTTTTACATCGAGCGGTTTCAAGCTTTTTCTCCTGATCCTGATGTTTAATATAGCATAGAGTGGCAAAGTGCGCGCCAGGCTGGAGCTGGTCAATTTCGTGATCTGTTGCGTACTTGCCTCATGGATTTTATACGGCTATAATCCACGCCACACAATTTCTCGACTGCAAATTCTGATGAACTTTGAAAACCAAAAATGGCGATCGCTGTCTCGCAAGTTTGAGCAACTCAACCGTGTTTTACGACAAAACTCGTAGCACATTCTACCGAGCTTATTAAAAACTCTAGAACTTACGCAGTTCGGGGTGATAGAGGGGTGTGGTGGGCGGGCTTCGCTCTCCACCACACCCCCGAATCCTTTTCAACTGCGTAATTTCTAAACTCATCAGTGCCAATTCGAAAGGGAATTATTTCTTATGGAAGAACCAAAATATCTGGTGGCAATCATTGGGGCTGGCCCGGCCGGCCTGTTTGCTGCCCGCTACCTCAGCAATAGCGGCGTACGGGTGGTGTTGTTCAACCGCGATATCAAACCCGGCGGGCTGGCAGAATACGGCATTTATCCCGATAAAACAAAGATGAAGGAGGGATTGCGCAAGCAATTCCACCAGATTCTCGACTCCTCACTAGTTGACTATTTTGGCAACCTTACCGTGTGCTGCGGTGGCAACATCGTTCTTTCCGATCTATTCGATTGGGGATTTCAGGCTGTGGTCGTTGCGACAGGCGCGCAAGGCACCAAATGGCTCAGGATCCCCGGGGAGAACCTGCCGGGGGTATACCACGCCAAGGATATTGTCTATTACTATAACTTGCTACCGCCTTTCAGTCAGCGCCGCTTCATCATCGGGAGTAAGGTGATCGTAGTCGGCGCCGGGAACGTGATGATGGACTTGGCACATTATCTCATTCGCGAAAGGAAAGTTGACGAGGTAGTCGCTGTGGTTCGGCGCGGCCCAATGGAAGTGAAGTTTACCAAGAAAGAAATGGAAAATGTCGCCAGCAATTTAGATTTCAAGGCGTTGGATGTGGAGTTCGAACGCGTCGCCCCGTATATGCAGGCGATCGGCCAGGAGATCGTTATGGCGAAAAACGCCTTTCTCGAAGCCCTCCCTAAAGCTCTCGAAAGGGTCTCAGACACGCGCCTGCGCTTCGAGTTTCTGGCTTCCCCCGTCCGCATTCTGGGCAATTGGACCACGGGCGTCAGCGCGCTGAAGGTCGAGGACAATTACCTGGTCACAGTGGATGGGAGCGTCAAATCCAAAGGATTGGGGACGACTCGCCAGATCGAAGCGAACACCATAATCTTTGCCATCGGCGATACCGTAGACAAGGATTTCTGTATGCCGATCTATGGCGATGCTTATGTCGTGGTCAATGAGCCGCACTTTCCGGTTGATGGAACCTCTTACGAAGCATTTGATCTGGATGCCAACCGTCCAATGGAAAAGGTCTTTTTAGCGGGTTGGGCGCGGAAAGCCAGCACAGGTCTAGTCGGCGTGGCGCGCAAGGATGGCGAAAACGCAGCCCAGGCCGTGTTGCAGTATCTTCACACTCAGCCACCTATGTTGGATATCGAAAACGTCTATCTCAAATTCGCGGAATGGCTGCATGATATCCATCCGCTGGTCGTGACCAAGAAATGGCTGGCGCGCCTGGAGGCAGTCGAACAAGCTGAAGCCCAGGTTCGTCACCTGGAAAATTTCAAGTTCGCGACCAATGATGAAATGCTGAGGGCAATGGGACTTTGAGTAAAGAAGCAGCGCTCGGGCGGCGCGATGGAATAAAACAAAGACTTCGGTCCCCGGGACTTCGGGAGTCTTTCTCTTCAGGTGGAGATATATTCTCTCAGACTATGTTCGACCGCGTAGGCGGCAGCTTCGGCGCGGTTATTCACCCCCAGTTTTGAAAGGATGCTGCTGACGTAATTTCGCACCGTCCCTTCGCCCAGAAAGAGAGACTTGGCAATCTCTCGATTGGTCTTGCCTTCCGAGACCAGCAACAGCACATGTTTTTCTTGCTGGCTGAGATGCGCAAAGGCAGAGGCCTCTTCCTCTTTGACTGCCCGGCGCACTTCCTGAAAGACACGCTGGGTAACTGCCGGGTCGAGCAATGCTTCGCCGCGCCCAACCGCCTCGATCGCTTTCACCAGATCTTCCCCACCGATCTGCTTCAAGACATAGCCGGATGCACCGGCGCGGATAGCCGAAAATAACATTTCGTCCTCAGCATACGAGGTCAACATGATGACCTTCGTATCCGGGAAGCGGCGAGTGATCTCCTCGCAGGCCTCGATCCCGGAAGTACCAGGCAGGCGGATGTCCATCACGACTACATCTGGCTGGGTATTGTTGACCATTTCGATGGCTTCGCGCGCTGTGGAGGCTTCAGCGACCACGTCGAATTGTGAGCGCCGTTCGAGCAGAGATTTCAGTCCCAACCGAACGACTTCGTGATCGTCCACTAAAAGAATGCGTTGCTTACTCATGCGGGTCTCTACCTCCGTGTTGAAAGTATATTCGAGAGTGGGCTGCCTGGCAAGGACAGAAAAACGGCCTTCAATTGCCGTTTTTCTAATAGCGATGTTTGGTGCGCAGGATCAAGACTGACACTCTCATTCGAGGGGGTGCGACCCGAACGATGGTCGGTGCTATACCACCCATTGCCTTTGAACGCGACCGACGGTGCGCGATAGACCCGCTGCACGCTCCGGTGCCCAGACGGGCAGCGCACCCCGGCCCTGTTCGCGTTGTAAGGTAAATCCTCTTCGAAAGTCTGCCCACAAGTGATGCAGAAAAACTCGTAGCAAGGCAAGGTCTATTTCGCCTTGACAGTGATTGTCTTGGGCTTGACTTCCTCGGCCTTAGGCAGGGTGACGGTCAGGATTCCGTCCTCAAACTCGGCTTTGGCCTTGTCGGCGATGATGTCAGTTGGCAGGCTGAGGGTTCTCTCGAAAGAACCATAGCGATGCTCGCGGATGTGGTAGGCCTTTTCCTTAACCTCTCCCTTTTCCTTGAATTCGCCCTTGATAGTGAGCCTGTCGCCCGTGACAGAAATCTGCACATCCTCGGCCTTAGTGCCGGGCAATGTGGCTTTCACGATGACGTCGTCGTCTGTCTGATACATGTCAATGGCCGGCGCTTGCCAAGACAATCCGAAGTCGAGCGGGCGGGTAAAGGCATCATTGAACAAGCGATCCATTGCCTCGCGCAGCGAGATCATCTCTCGCATAGGTTCCCAACGAATTAGATTGGACATGTTTTACTCTCCTTTCTTCCGATGAATATTGTTTCAGGGTTAAAAATACACGGTTTGCGTCAGAAATACGCAAACCGTGTATAAAAAGTACGTCAGAAAATCCGCTTTATTCTTTCTGCTCGCGGCGGAAATCCACAAATCGGTACCCTACGCCGCGCTCGGTTAAGATGTATTTGGGGTTGGCCGGGTCTTTTTCCAATTTTTGGCGCAGATAATTGATGTACAACCGGACGTAGTGCGGCTCGTCGCGGTACTCGTAGCCCCATACTTTTGCCAACAACTGGTCGTGTGAAATCACCCAACCCGCGTTCTGCACAAGGTGAAAAAGCAAACGGTACTCCGTGGGGCGCAATTTGACGATCTTGCCTTCCAGCCAGATCTCACGCCGGTCGAAATCAATCTTCAAACGTTCATCCACCTGGATCAACCCGTGCATGCTTCCGCTTGGACCCTCGGTGCGCCGCAAGACGGCCTTGACGCGGCTGACCAGTTCGCGCGGGCTGAACGGCTTGGTGATGTAGTCGTCCGCGCCCAGTTCCAGGCCACGCACGCGGTCATCTTCCTCGCCCTTAGCAGTCAGCATGATGACTGGCACGTTGTTGATCTCGCGAATCATTTGCAGCACCTCGAAGCCATCCAGATCGGGCATCATAATATCCAACAGGATCAGATCGGGCGTGGCATCCCGCAAGCGCTGAAGAGCCTGTTTGCCGTTAAAGGCCTCGACGACTACAAAGCCATCATGCTCCAGGTTCAGACGGATGAAGCGCACCATGCGCTCTTCGTCGTCAATGACCAGAATCTTGCGCCGTTTGAGTGATTCGTCATCCATGGTTTTATTCCCTTACAAAGCCGATAATTTCCTCTTCCAATTGGCTTGGCAAGACTTCGATGAAAGAAATTTGGTTAACCGGCCAGATAACAGTCACCACGCTGTTCTGTAAGTATTGCACGTCTTTGCCATCCCGCCGTCGCGGGCTATGGAGGAGAATAATCGTGTCGGTGGGGCCGGGTAATTCATCTATCTCACCGACAATTGGATCTTCATTCGCAATGTGGAGAATGATTGTTTGGGCCATAATACACCTTTTCTACTCGTAATCTGGGCTAAAAAGGATCTGAATTTTCAGTTTGCCCAGGAGGATCATATCTCCGTGACGGAGAGGATGCTTGACGTTCGGGGCGATACGGCTCCCGTTCACGTATGTGCCGTTAGATGATCCCAGGTCTATGATCACAACCTCTTTTTCGGCCAGCCTCAACAAAGCGTGGAGGCGTGAAACGCCGTTCTCATAAGCCTTGAAAGGCGTCAGGTCAACATCCGGCATAATTGGCTGGCCTTCGGCCACTCTTCCCAGAGAGAACTCTGTCCGGTCGGCCAGCGGTAAAATTTGCCCGCTTTCGACCAAGTGCAACGAGATACGCACATCACCAGTCCAGGCAGGAGGAATGGGGCTTGAACTGATATTCTGTTTAGGGTTCGAAACATTCTTGTTCATGGGGTCTTTCGGTAAGTCGAAGGGTGAAATGAGTACTAATTGTGCGCCACATTGGCTGCAAAACAGTGCGCCAGGAATTTCTTTATGATGGCAACTTGGACAGATGATCATGGTTTGTCCTCCTCCTGCCCAGGCGAGAGCAGGGCGCGCGTGCCATATTTTATGTGCTTCTCACCCTCTTGTGTAAATTTCTTCTTCCGTTGAATATGTTCGGCTTCCACAAGGGCGGTGCGCGCCAGGCCCCTTTGGCCTTGCTCGAGTAAACGGGTCGCTAGCCGCTGTAAACGTCGGGAGGCCTGGGCGTATTTCCCATCTATCACATCCCTGCGAGCCTGTTCTTGCAACCTATACAGGCTCAAATGTGAAAGTGCTTGTAGGATTTCTCCCGGTGGCGTCTGCAATCCAGTTGAATCGGCCATTGGCCGGGACAGGCGCACTGCCACAGAATGAACAGGAATAGGTTGAGATGAGATCGAGACTTTGAACTCTCCCTCCAACAAGCACACATCTTCAGTTTGGCCGCTGGGGGGTTGTACCATGAACTCCATGAGGATTTTCAGATTAACATCCTTCAGGATCGGGCCGAGGCGTAACGGACTCTCGACGGGCAGAAGTCCGACCTCTGGCTGCAGCCGGAAGGCATAGCGCAAGTCTACGCCCTCGCCGAGCTTGAATTCCAGGGTGCTCTCTTTGGCATAAACTTGCCATAGGTTATTGAATTTCTCGATCAGGATATGCTGGATATCCTGCGGCCGCGAGACGTAAAGGCTGCTGCCACCCGTCAGGCTGACGAGTTTATCCAAAAAATCATCATTCCATTCAGCGCCGATGCCCAGCCCACTGATACCGATGCCATCTTTGGCTGCATCTTTTGCCAGTTCCAGGCACTTCTCTTCATCGCCGTAAGTGCGTCCATCCGTAAGCAGGATGATGTGGTTGACGTGGGATTTCTTCAGATCATGGCGGATCTCACGGTAGCCGGTTTCCAAACCCTGGAAGATCTCAGTCCCGCCGGAGGTTTGGAGCATCTGGATACGAGCTTCAAGTTTTTTCAACTCGACGTTATTGGTAGCTGGGATGAGCGTTTCCGCCCGGTCGCTAAAGGCAACGACCGAAAGGGTGTCACCCTGGCGAAGACGGTGGAGCAACTGGATCGCAGTGGCCTTGACCACATCCATGTTTTTGCCTTGCATGGAGGTCGAGCGATCCAGTACCAGGCATAGGTTGAGTGGCGGCGCGGGAGGCGCATTCGAGTCAATTGCAGTTGAATACTCGATCAGGGCGTAAACCAGTTGCGGCTCCTTCAGCCGGGTCATCCCTTGCCGGCTGTAGAGAACTTTTTGCTTGACAAACTCACTTTCGGTTTTTTCCGGTGGTAGCGTGGCATTATATTGAGCGCGCTTTTGGGGATTCGATAGTACCTTGTATGCCTCCTGAACCTCGAGGAAGCGTTCGGTATCCTGTGGGGGGCCACCTTTATCCGGGTGAAGGCGGCGCGCGGCGCTGAAATATGCCTTGCGAATTTCTTCGGGCGAGGCATTCCGTGAAAGGCCGAGCAGAGTGTAGTAATCCGTTTTCTTGGACATCCTATCCAAGCAATTGAACCAAGACCACGCTGATGTTATCTGGCCCGCCGGCCGTGTTCGCCGCGGCGATCAGGTTTTGACAAGCGGTCGGGGGATTGGACGCTTCGCTAATGATCTGGTAAATATCTTCCTCTGGCAGGACGCCCCACAGGCCATCAGTGCATAGCAGGATGCAACCAGGTTGCGGGAAAGGAGCCGTGAAAACGTCTGGCTCGAGCAACTCTCCCTGACCGAGCGCCCGATATAGCACATTGCGCTGTGGGTGGACTGCCGCCTCCTGGGCGGTGATCTGGCCAAGCTCCTCCAGCCGCCGTACGAGCGAGTGGTCGCGGGTGAGCGCCTCGACCCGTCGATCGGGACGCAGGATATAGGCGCGGCTATCGCCGATGTGAGCAATGGTCACTTGCTTGCCAAGGACGAGGGCGGCCGTCAGCGTGGTACCGCCACCCGGCGCGGCCTGTAGAACGGCGCGTTGCGCTTCGTTGACTGCCGTGTGCATGAGTTCCTGGAGTGATTCATCCATCAGTTCAGATGGGTTGACAATGTAAGGCAGAAATTTTCGCAGCACATTCCCGGCTACCGTGCGCACGGCTGCATTGCTGGCGACCTCACCATACTGGTGTCCGCCCATCCCATCTGCAACAATATAGAGACCGAGCGGAACGCTGTTGGTTTCATTGCCGATCGCGATCGAGAACGCAAACAGGCTATCTTCGTTATGCTCGCGTTGTTTTCCCATCGATTGTCCACAGCCAGCAATCAATTGTTGTGGCTCATATCGTTTGCCTTTGATCAGCGCCTCTTGGATTTGCCGGTCCAAAAGGGGCGCGGTGCTCGCGTTAGCCTGTGGGGCAGGTGCGCGTCCACGCTTTTTACCATGGAAGATGTTCTGTAACTTCACTTGAGTCTCCTTGAATTCATGAACCTGTTGCATCTTCTCTAATGAGTAGAGAAAGACACAACCTGCTCAAGCTAACAGAGCGTAGAGAAAATGGTCGGCGGAGCCTACGTAGACGATGTCATTATAGACTAACGGGGTACCTGTGATAGGCCCCTGGCTGGAAAATTTCCAACGCAAGCGACCCGTGCGGTATTCCAGGCAGTAAAGATAGCCATCGGCTGTGCCGCAGTAGAGCGAATCTTTGTAGATGACCGGTGACCCGCTGACCTGGTGTTCGGTGCGAAAACGCCAGGCCTCCCTCGAGGTGCGTGCATCAATGGCATAGATGTGGCCGTCGGCGGACCCGGTGAAAATCAATCCCTCGGTCAGGCACGGCGAGACGATAGAACCTTTACCCATGCGAAAACGCCAAATGGCCCAGCCGGCGCGTGTATCCAGAGCGTAAAAGCTACTATCGAGTGAGCCGAAGTAGACAACGCCTTCTTCGACCCAGGGCGATGAGGTGACAGCTAATTTAGCTTTAAAGCGCCACTTCAACTCACCGCCGAAATCCACACAATAGAAATCTCCGCTTTCGCTGCCAGCGAACACGGCCTCGTTGGTCACAAAAGGTGTAGAGCGCACAGGCGCGGCGGTCTCGAAACGCCAGGATGCCCGGCCAGTGAGCACGTTGACCGCGTGGATGCGGGCATCATCCGAGCCGAAGAAGACATGGCCTTCCGCGACGCGCGGCGAAGAGCGTACAGGCCCCTCCGTGTAATAGGTCCACACAACTTTACCGGAGCGGGCGCTGACGACGTGCAGGCGCTGGTCTTCCGAACCAAAGTAGACGTTATTCTCGTATACGGCTGGGCGCGTGACCACTCCATTGTCCGTCGCGTATTTCCACTGGAATTCACCCGTGACCGCATTCAGGCAGTATAGGTTGTGGTCGTAGGAACCTACGTAGATTGACCCATCGTAATAGGTGGGCGAGCTGCGGATTTCATCCTCGCACTGGAAAGCCCATAGAGGCTTCAAGCCGCCGGTCCGGATGGCGGCTGTCGTCCCGCCGACGCGTTTGAGGATGCCGGTCTTGTGGCCAGCCATTACTAAAGCATCCTTCATGGCTTCCGCACTTTGGAAGCGATCTTCCGGGTTGTATTGGAGAGCTCTGGTGATGACGGCCTCGAAATCCTGGGATATGGCCGAGTTGATCTTTCGCACCGGACGTTCGGGGAAGGAAAAAGGCGGTTCCAGTTGCGGGTTGCGGCGGGTGAGGGCATGGTGCAGGGTGGCGCCCAAGGCGTAGATATCAGCCAACAGGGTGGCTTCGCCGCGGTACTGTTCGGGCGGAGAATATCCCTCCGTGCCAATCATCGTCCCTTTTTGGCCTGCTTGGAAGGGTTTGGCAATGCCGAAATCCACCAGCATGACGTGCTGGGATTGATTGATCATCACGTTGGAAGGCTTCATGTCGCGGAAGATGATCGGATCGGGTTTGTGGTTGTGCAAGAAACTCAGCACGTCACACAACTCAATGGCCCACACCAGGACTTGCTCCTCGGGCAGAAAGCCTTCTGTCTCCTCGATGATCATCTCCAGGTCTTTCCCGTTGATGAATTCCAGCACCAGGTACGAGCGCTCCCCCAAGGAAAAATAATCATAAATTCTGGGAATGGAAGAATGGTTCAGGGTAGCCAAAATGTTGGCCTCACGCTCGAAGTTGTTCACGATGGTCTTACGGACCAATGGATCGCTGGCATTGTTGATCATTTCTTTGACGGCGACCAGCTTGACCACGTTCGGGAAGTGAAGGTCGCGCGCCCGGTAAACCGAACCCATGCCGCCCACCCCGACCACATCCTGAATCACATAACGGTTGACGAGCGTTATCCCAGGCTGAATTTGCAGACGTTTTGATTTGCCTTCCTCATCTGCCGCGAGCGGATTGGTGATGTTCTTGGTGCTGTCCAGGCGGGCCTCCTTTTGCGCGCAGAACTTGTACAAATTATAGCCACCAAAGAGGGAAATGACAACTGTCTAGCCTTGCAAAGATGGCCGGTTTCGGGCAAAATAAAAGCCAAGTGATTATCTCAATTGGCTTGGAAGAGGGATTGTCAGGCAGCTCTGCCGCCCAACAACCCCCTCTCCCATGTTTATTGAGAAGATACATCGAGCACATCATGAAAATATTGGCAGTCAGCGACCAAGTTGATGAACGCCTTTACACCCCCCTGGTGCGAGACTATTTCGGTGACGTGGATCTTGTTCTAGGCTGCGGCGATTTGCCGTACGAGTACCTAGAGTTCCTGGTCTCGGCTTTGAATAAACCGTTATTGTACGTCCCCGGGAATCATGATCCGCGCTACGAGCCACGCGCGCCTGAGCATAGGGCAGAAGGCTGCGTGTTCTTGGATCAACGCGTAATGCACCTAAAGGGGCTGACCATCGCTGGCATGGGCGGCAGCATCCGCTACCATCCGGAGCGAGTCAACCAATACACACAGACGCAGATGTATCTCCGAATGCTGAACATCCTGCCGCCACTTCTCTGGAATCAACACTGCTACAGCCGCCCACTGGACATCCTGATCGCCCATTCCCCACCGCGCGGCATCCACGATGAAGACGACCGGGCACACATCGGTTTCTTGGCCTTTACGAATTTCATTCTTACCTTTAAACCGCGCTACTTTCTGCACGGGCATACCATGCCCTTGGGTAACCTGGCCTCCTCTGCGACACAGGTGGGAGCGACGACAGTGATCAATGTTTCTCCTTATCGTATTATCGAGATCGAACTCTTATGAGCGACGAACTGGAATCACGCGTGAAAGATGATTTTTCCCACGCCCGCCTCAAAGCTTTCCTGAACGGCATTCAGGCAGCTCTCACTGGCCGGCCAGGCACTTTGCTCTCTTATGACGAGGTCAAGGAAAAGTTGCGCATCGGCGGGCCAATCTACCGCGGCGTTCAGGCTGTGCCGGTTAAGAAAATCGTCGGCAGCCTGAACCGTTACCAGCAGTTCGACCGGGCCTTCATGCCGAAACAGAGTGACACGTCCAATCGCTGGCAGCGCGTTGACCGCGCCTTCTACGAAGAGATCAGCCTGCCGCCGGTTGTGCTGTACAAAGTGGGCGAGGTCTACTTCGTGGTAGACGGTCACCACCGCGTCTCGGTGGCCCGCGAGCAGGGGCAAGAATTCATTGATGCAGAGGTGCGCGAGTGCTCGACTAAGATCAATATTACCCCCGACCTCAAACCGGAAGACTTGCAAATCTTGGGCGACAAGGTGAACTTCCTCGAACGCACCGGTCTCGACCGCCTCCGCCCAGAGGCGCGCATCAAGCTGACCATCCCGGACGGCTTCAGCCGTATGCTCGAACACATCGCCGTGCACCGCTATTTCATGGGGCTTGACCTGAAGCGGGATGTCTCCGAAGAGGAGGCGGTCGCACATTGGTACGACGCTGTTTACATGCCTATCATCCGCGTCATCCGCAAGAGTGATATTCTCATGGATTTCCCCGGCAAAACAGAGGGCGACCTTTATCTGTGGGTGCTCGACCACCAACGTTACCTGTCCGAGAGGGGACATCACCTCCGGCCGCCGGACGAGGCTGCCCGTGATTTCGTGCAAGGGGTGGAAGAATAATGGCCGCACCTCGGCGGCCATGATGGACACCCAACCCAGCCGTCCTCTAGCTGACGTTTTCGTCGCGGCCCTCACCCCAGGCCGATTCCCTGCCGGACCTAGTGAGGGTCGCGCCATTCCCAGCCTTTCTTGCCAACTGCGGCGTTCATGGCGCCCTTATTATTACATCCCTTTGATCAAACCTCCTGGCTGGCATGTTCGGCAAAAATTGGTGATCCGTTGATTGGCACTGACCAGTGAAATTGGTGAGCCACAGCGCGGGCAAGGTTCGCCTGTCTTCATGTGAATGGCCAGGAAATCGCGCGGTTTGCGCTCGATGTTTTCCTGCATCTCCGCACGAACCTTTTCGATGGCCTCCAAAAGCGTCACGCGCATGGACACGTAAAGACGCTCTATCTCCTCCGTCGTTAATTGAGTGCGCCTACGATAGGGATGCAGCCGCGCCGCCCACAAGATCTCGTCCGCATAGGCGTTACCAATCCCCGCGACGAACTCGCCGCGTATGAGCACTCCCTTAATCTCGCCGTGGTAGACCTTAAGACCGTGGCGAAACTCTTCCAACGTCATGTCAAGTGGCTCTGGCCCCATGCCCGCATAATTCGGAATGAGATCCAGGTCATGCGTTAGATAGAGTTGGCCCATTTGCTTTTGATCAATGTAGCGCAACTGCTTGCCAGTTGCAAGCGTGAACACGACATGGGTCCTCGCCAGGCGTTTGTCGGCAGGGGACGCCAATTGCAGGCGACCAGCTAGTTTTGGGTTAATGCCGAGA
Source organism: uncultured Chloroflexus sp. (assembly GCA_964478375.1). Lineage (GTDB taxonomy): Bacteria > Chloroflexota > Anaerolineae > Anaerolineales > Villigracilaceae > CG2-30-58-95. Next base: position 28,165 of record CAYZIQ010000018.1, read on the forward strand.
AATAGCGGCAGCTGGCGATCTGAGAACGAGAATACGAGAAACTTACCGCGCCGGGATACCGCGGCGATCTTGGTGCCCACGATGGCTGTCTCGAAACCGCTGTGGGTTAGATCGCGCACGACAATCGGCCCGCCGGGCGGCAGTACTTCAACCCCCGTGATCGTCTGCCCAACGGCTCGGCGTTGTAATACCTCGCGCACCACTTCAAGTTCGGGGAGTTCGGGCATAGCTAGAGATGGGAACGGTTGTTTAGTCTCCGCTTTATCCTCAACGCTTCACTCAGATGTACGATGTTATGCCGGGTGGCTGGCATCAAGAGCAGTCCAGCCTTATTGCGCTTGCTCCAATAATCTATTATGCTGCTTGCTGCTTCAACTACGGCTCCTTCATCCCGCACTCGTTGTAGAGAAGAAGGAGTAATCTTCTGTTTCAACTCTTCCGGTTGTAGTTGCTGAACTATCTCACGCGTTCTACGGCCAACAGCCACGCGATAAGCCCGCAGCGCCTCAATATCAATCGAAGCGCTAAAGTCAGCCACATCTTTCTCGTCCATCGCGTTACCCGTGTCACGGATTGTAATCCTCATCCGCCCCAACCAGTTATCCCTGTGCAAGATTTGTGGACTACCAGCTACCAATAGATTCATCGTGATATCTTCACATCTGGCAATATGCCAAATAAGCCAAGCAACTGAATGTTCACAGTTCTGGGGAATGCGCCGTATTTGTTCCTCGGCCATGTCGTTTAGGACTTCATCTTCGAATGACCAGAGTTCGGTCCGGGACATCTTCTTCGAGTGGAGCATTGCATGCTGCCGCAAGAAGAGGGGGATGGCTTTCTCGTGTTGTTCGAAGCTCATCATTATCTGGCGCAATTCCGTTTGCTGCTTATTCAAGAGCTTGGGATAAAACTCTGGCTCCATCATTTACCTCTTTCATCATCCTATGCCTCCAAAAGGCCATACAGTTTGAGAACCTTCAAAACCCCGATGGTAGCCCCTACAGCAAAGGTTTCGCCGTCTTCCGATGACCAACTTCCATCAGACCTGCGTCGGCTAAGCAATTCAGCCAAGCACTTTTCGGCAAACGGATGACTTTTCTGTAATCCCGCCCTGCCGAGGCAGTCCAACGCCCAGGCAATTTGAGAGGCCTCCCATTCAGCGAGAGACTTATTCACCATAGCCTGCAGGCCTCTCCCCGCGACTTTGGAGTACTGAGGCCCTGCCATAAGGAAGACACTTGTGGCAATCCAGGTGGTGTGAAGGTATCCACGAAACTTGCCAGTGTCATCCTGATATTTGAGCAGAAACCCCAAAGCCTTCTGGAAAGCAGGATGTGTACCCAAACCTTTTACAGCCAACCAGTATGCAGCATAGGAGGACAAATAGAGCCTCGTTCGAAGATCGCCGGGGCTTATCCACGGCGGAAGATCATACTGAGCGATAGAGGGATCTTCATCCCAGCCGCCATCATCTCTCTGCACCGCCAGAAGATAACCAACCGCTCTATCGGCGGCGAGAGATGACAGTATCCCAAGTTCATCCATCCACCAGAGAGCAGCAAGCGTTTTGTCAACGGTGCTGAGATTGCCTTGCCCCATGTCATAAGGGAAGCCGCCGTCGTCGTTCTGGAGCTGCGTGAAGCGTCGGATGACATCCGCTTCTGGTGCCTGGTTATAAAGGAGTTGCCTGATCCGAGCTTTTTCGAGGTCAGACCCTCTTTCCTCAATGAAGACGAAAGACTTGGTGGCATCCATGCACGCCTCTCAATCCACAATTATCGCACATTTTTGGCGCTCGGGTTGAGCCTGTCGAAACCAATCGCCCCTGCGCGTGAGCGGCGTCGCGAAGCACCCCCAGAGCGAAACATAAGGCGCAGCCGCTGCCTTGCCCTGAGCCTATCGAAGGATCCGCTGCCCATCCCGCCGAAGGTCCCGCGCTTTTAGCGGGGCGCACTTTGCGAAAATAATTAGTTCTTCCTTCAGAGGATGCTCTTGAATTTACAGAAAATACCTTGCACTATTCACGTTCGGGCAGACTTAATCCAGGGGTCTTTTGCGCGAATATCTTGGAAAGGATAGCACAGTGGATTTCTCTTCCCAATCAGGCTGTATGGCCCTCTATTCTCTTTTCTGGCGAATCAACCGTGTCTTTTGGCCTGTTTGCGCGTTTAAGGCGGCGGCAATCTCACCCGCTCTTTTTTCCGCGTCCATCCCACCTTCGTAGTTGCCACAAATGCAGACCTCGCGGTTCGTACGCTTGTCAACGACGACAAACGTGTCTCTATCAAATTGGGTTACGCCGTATCTTTGCATAATTGCAACTCCTTTCTAA
>CAYZIQ010000019.1:0-28730 GCA_964478375.1 uncultured Chloroflexus sp.
GGAACTCGGAACGTTCCAGACCGCTTCGACTTCGCTCCCTGGCTTGTCCGCCACCTGTGCCTGCGCCACAGGTGCAGGCAGGGCAGGCAGCGCGAGCCACGAGCCTGCGGACGTGTTTCCGGGCCGCATCCAAGGCCAAGGCCTCTTCATCCACGCCCTCGGCCAGCACGGACTGGATAACCTCATCGTCGAGGCCTTTGCGCCGCAGCTCCATCTTGAGCGCGGACTTGCTGCGCGGCCGGAACTCGCTGCGGTTTTCGACCCAGGCGCGCGCAAAGGCTTCGTCGTTCAACAGTCCGCTACGCTGGAGACGTTCTAGCGTCGCCTCAATCAGCGATTCTGGGACGTTGCGCTTGTTCAGGTTTTGCCGCACCTCGGCAGTGGAACGCGGCCGGTAGCTCAGGAAGTGCAGTGCTTTTTGGTAAACAGTTTCTTGCTCGTCTTCGGCCTGTAGGGAAGCGATCTTCTCCTCGGTCAACGCCTGCTCCACCTTCAGCCAGGCGGCTACCAGCCTGGATAGGCCGAAGGCGAATTCCCCATCCAGGTAGACGTTCACCCGCCGAGGGTTCTTCTTCTGAGGTTCGATCGCAGTAATCGTTCGCATTCTTCCTCTTCTCCCCTTCCCAGTGGCGGTCGAGTAGGCGGCGGGATTTCGATACGGCCTTCGGCCTACTCAATCACCGCCGCCGTACCGAGGCCAGGGGTGAGGGTTAAACGCACACAGCCGCAGCGCCGCGCCCCGAGCGTAGTCGAGGGGAAGGCCACGGCTGTGGAAGTGTTCCTGGATATACCTATACCCACATCCTGCCAGGGGCAAAACGTGGAAAAGGCCAAATCCGGCGACTGGTCAAGTCACCAGAATAGGGGGGTTATCGCGAAGTCTTCGGTTCGAACGGATATGCCTGTCCTGATCAACGTAAAGTACAACAAACTCGAAAGGACCTGACTTCTCAGTTCATTCTGCCCGAGTAATCCAAGGCAAGGGGCGTACCCCAGGATTTTCCAAGAGTTCCGTTTTCGTTATAGGCCGTAGCCGCTTTCCCTGTTGACAGAGCGGCGACAAACAAGTTAACTTTTACTCATATTATACTTGAAAATGGCCGATGTAGGACGAGATATTATCTCGTCCTACCGCTCCCCTATGCCAAATCGGATAATTTGTGACATAATTGGCCTGTTTATGTATACTCAACAGCTACATACAATATACTGGAGGAACCATGCCAAAAGTTACGAACGAAGAAGCTCTGGAATACCATCATTTGAATGGCAAGCCTGGCAAGATATCCGTTGTCCCTACCAAGCCGATGGACACCCAACGCGACCTGAGCCTGGCTTACACGCCGGGCGTGGCAGCGCCTGTCCTGGAAATCGAGAAGGATCCCGAGCTGGCTTATGAGTACACGTCAAAGGGTAATTTGGTGGCTATCATCTCGAATGGTACAGCCATCCTTGGCCTGGGTGATCGGGGCGCGCTGGCCGGCAAACCGGTCTTCGAGGGCAAAGGCGTGCTTTTCAAGAAATTTGCCGACGTTGACGTGTTCGACATCGAGGTGGACAGCCGCGATCCCGAAGAGGTCGTCCGGGTGGCGAAGGCCATCGCGCCCACCTTTGGCGGCATCAACCTGGAAGATATCAAAGCTCCGGAGTGCTTCTACATCGAGGAGCGGCTCAAGGAAATGCTCGACATCCCCGTTTTCCACGATGACCAGCACGGCACGGCGATCATCTCCGGCGCGGCGCTGATGAACGGCATCGAGATCGTCGGCAAGAGAGTAGATGAGGTCAAGATAACAATCTCAGGCGCGGGGGCGTCCGCTATCTCGTGCGGTGAGCTGATGATCCGGCTGGGCGTTCGGCGCGAGAACGTCACGCTGGTGGATACGAAGGGCGTGGTCTATGCCGGCCGTACGGAGAACATGAACAAGTACAAGGAACGTTTCACCCACGAGACCGAGGCGCGCACCCTGGCCGAGGCGGTGCGCGGCGCGGACGTGTTCTACGGCCTCTCGATTGCCGACATCCTGACACCCGAGATGATCAAGGAGATGGCCGAACGCCCACTCATCTTTGCCATGGCCAACCCGGACCCAGAGATCCGGTACGAGCTGGCGCGGGAGGCCAGGCCGGACGCCATCGTCGCCACTGGCCGCTCGGATTATCCCAACCAGATCAACAACGTGCTTGGTTTCCCGTTCATCTTTCGCGGCGCACTGGACGTGCGCGCCCGCGCCATCAACGAGGAGATGAAAGTCGCCGCCTCGCATGCGCTAGCGGCGCTTGCCAAAGAGGATGTGCCCGACAGCGTCTTGCGTGCCTACGGCGTGGACAGCCTGAAGTTCGGCCCGGATTACATCATCCCCAAGCCGCTCGACCCGCGTGTCCTTCTGTGGGAGTCTCCGGCGGTTGCCAAAGCTGCGATGGAAAGCGGTGTTGCCCGAAAGCAGGTTGACCTGGATGAGTACCGCCAGCAACTGGCTTACCGACTGGGCAAGGGCGAGCGCGTGCGCTACTTCATCATGAACAAGGCCCGCTCTGCTAAACCTCTGAAACGCACCGTCTTCGCAGAGGGCGAGGAGGCCAAGATTATCCGCGCCGCGGCGCAAATCGTGGATGAAGAGATCGCCGCTCCCATCCTGATCGGACGTCCGGACGTTATCCTTGAAAAAGCCAATGAGCTTGGCATGGCCTGCTGCGCGGAGATCGTTGACCCGCTCGACTTTCCAAAAATTGACGCCTATGCCCGTGCTTATCACGAGCTGCGTGAACGCAAGGGCGTCACCCTGGCACAGGCATACAAGCGGGTGCGTGAGCCGAACATACTCGGCCCGCTGATGGTCAAGATGGGTGAGGCGGATGCCTTCATCTCCGGTCTGACCTATGAGTATCCGGAAGTCATTCGTCCGGCGCTTCAGATCCACCACACGCGTCCCGGCGCGAGATTGGTGACGGGTGTCTACCTCATGATCGTGAACGACCGCGTCTACCTATTCACGGATGCGACGGTCAACATTGACCCGACCTCCGAAGACCTGGCCGAGATCGCCGGCCGCGCTGCCGAGTTTGCCCGCCAGCTCGAAATCGAGCCGCGCGTGGCTTTCCTTTCCTTCTCCAACTTTGGCTCGACGCCGCATCCATATCAGGCGAAAGTTGCCAGGGCCGTCCAGTTTTTCAAGCAGCGCTATCCGAGCATACAGGCTGATGGCGAGATGCAGGCCGATGCGGCGGTGGTGGTCGAGATCGTTCGCGAGCGCTATCCTTTCAGCGCGGTCAAGGATGCCAATGTGCTGGTCTTCCCCTCGCTCGAATCGGCCAACATCGCCTACAAGCTGTTGGCGCGCCTGGGGGACGCCAAAGCAATTGGCCCGATCCTGCTCGGTATGGGCGCGCCCGTTCACGTCCTGCAAACCGGCGACGAGGTCAATGACATCGTCCAGGTAGCTGCGGTGGCAGCCATGGATGCGATGACGAGGAAGTAACGGGATTATTCAAGAACGGAATGACCGACTTACCAGACCCTGTTTTCTCGAAGAAAACGGGTTTCTGGTTTCATGCTAAAATAAACATATGGCCGATTCGCCTCGATTCGACTCGCTCACGCTGCGGGCGCATAAACGGCAACGCTTTTGGCAGATCCTTTTGCCGATCATCCTGGTAACTCTGCTGACCGTTGTCATTGGGATTCTCACCGTCCGGGTGGATGCGGAGCGCACCAGACTTTGGGCGGACGTTGCCACCATCTGGCTGGTCGCGCCCCTGATGGTCTTTGCCCTGCTCTGCTTGGCCGTGGTTGGTGGGATGATCTATGCCGTTGCCCGATTGATGAAGATCGCCCCGCGCTACACCCTCCAGGCCCAGAACTTCGTTCTACGGTTGACGGCGGGCGTGAAGCGCGGCGCGGATGCGGTCGTCGGGCCGGTAGTATGGCTGGAGCAGGCGCGGGCCGCTTTGAAATCGCTGTTCAAATAGAATTACTCTGGAATCCGACAGCTTGCTGTCGGAATGGTAAGAGCAAGCTTCCGCTCTAGGATCCGGGAACTTGCTGTCGAAATGACGGGAGCAAGCTCCCTGACTCCAAAGAACAAAGGATTGCCATCATGGAAGAAAACACAATTATCGAACAACCCGAAGCGGACAATACCTGGAAGGTCAAGACGCTGGTCATCGGCGCGGCGCTCGGCGCACTGACCGGCCTCGGCGCAGCCTATCTGCTGACCAAACGCGCTGAGCAGACCGGCCAGCAGTTGGCGATCACGCCCGGCAAAGGTGTCAAGCTGGGTGTGCTGATCGCCGGTCTGCTGCGCTCGGTTTTGTCGCTGGGGGAAGAATAACCTGTGCTAGTAAAAAGAAAGTGAAGTACGGCAAACAACAACCCTTTCGAAGGCTGTCCAAAAACCTTTGTAAAGGTTCATGATTTCACGCACACCAACCCCTTTAAATATGCCCCCTCGGGGAAAGTCAGCGCCACAGGGTGATCCGGCGCTTGTGACAAATGTTCCACAATTTGCGCCTCCACGCCCGCATCCAGCGCGGCGGAGGCGACGATCTTCTGGAAAAGTGCCGCGTCGATCCCGCCCGAACACGAAAATGTTGCCAGCAGCCCGCCGGGGCGCAGCAGCCTGAAGGCTAGCAGGTTGATGTCCTTGTAGCCGCGCGCCGCTTTTTCGGCCTGTGCCGCGGTCGGCGCGAACTTGGGCGGGTCGAGGATAATCATGTCGAAGGAACGCCCTTCGTCGCGGAAGAGGCGCAGGAGGTGGAAGACATCGCCTTCGAGAGTGGTGTGGAGGGTGGAGCGAGGAGCGTGGAGGGAGGAGGGCGGCGAGTTGAGGGCGACGTTTTCGCGGCAGAGGGAGAGGACTTCGGCGGAAGAGTCTATGGATAGAACGGATTTTGCTCCGCCGGCCAGGGCGTTGACGGTGAAGCTGCCGGTGTAGCAGAAGCAATCCAGCACGTCGCGGCCTTCAGCCAGTCCGCGCACTTTGAGTCTGTTTTCGCGCTGGTCGAGGTAGAAGCCGGTTTTATGGCCGCGCTGTATATCCACGTTGAATTGCAATCCGTATTCCGTGATGCGTGATACGTGAGGAGGGTTGCCGCGCAGTTTTCCGGTTCGGGGGGATAAGCCCTCCAATTCGCGCACGTCGGCGTCGGAGCGTTCGTAGAGGTTTTGCAGGCCGGTAAGTTCGAGCAGGAGATCGGCGATGGTTTCGCGCCAGAATTCTGCGCCAGCCGCCAGGAATTGGGCGACGAGCGTATTGGCATAGCGATCCACGATCAGGCCGGGGAGACCATCGGATTCGGCGTGGATCAGACGAAGTGCATCAGTATCACGTGCGACGTTCAACGTGTGACGTGTGACGAGTGACGCATGGATGCGCTTCCGAAAGAAGGACTCGTCCACCGACTCGGACGGGTCGAAGGTCCAGACGCGGGCGCGGATTTGCGAGGCGGGCGAGTACGCGGCGCGGGCCAGGAAGTCGCCCTTTTCAGAGAGCAGGTCCACGGTCTCGCCCGCTGCGGGGTTTCCATCCACGCAGTCCACCGCGCCGGAGAAGATCCACGGGTGGCGGCGCAGGAGCGATTTTTCGCGTCCGGGTTTGAGAAGGAGGGAGGCCATGCTGTGAGTATATCACGGCGATTTCCGGCAGCCGCTTGCATAAGGATTGTGCAATATGCTATAGTAATGGCGAGCGGTACATCACCCTGCTTTTCCGCGGCGTGCTCCCCAAAGCCGATTTGATGGCTTCCTACGAACAATTGGTGGTGGACACGTTCCGGTTCGAGCCGTAGGCCGGCCTGACCCCACCCGTACGTCTATTGGATGACCCCGATTTCTTTCCCGGCCTTGGCGATGACATCGAGGGCGTACTCGATTTCCTTCGGCTCGTGGGCAGCGGTGACGGTAGCGCGCAGGCGGGAGAGGCCCTCCGGCACGGCCGGAGAGACGACTGGCAGGACGAACAGGTCGTGGTGCTGGCACTCGCGGGTAAGGGCGAAGGCGCGCTCGTCGGTGCCGCACAACACGGGGACGATGGCGGTGGTGGTCAGCAGGGTGTCGAAGCCGGCACCCTTCAGACCGCTGATGAACTGGTGCGCGTTGGCGTTGACCTTTTCGATGCGCCAGGGTTCATCGAGGATGACCTTGAAGGCCTCGTTGGCAGCTCCGGCTTGAGCGGGGGGCAAGGCGGCGGAGAAGATGTAAGCGCGGCTAGCATGACGCAGGTATTGAATGAGTTCTTTCTTGCCGGCCACGTAGCCACCAACCGACGGGATAGTCTTGCTCAGCGTGCCCATCTTGATGTCAATGCTATCCCAGAGATCGAAATGCTCCTCGATGCCGCGTCCGGTCTTGCCAAGCACGCCCACTGAGTGCGCCTCGTCAATCATCAGCCAGGCGTTGTATTTCTTGCACAACGCTACCATGCGCGGGAAGTCAATCACGTCGCCATCCATGCTGAAGACGGCGTCCGCAACGACCAGCCTGGCGACGCCGTTCGGCACCTGCTGGAGGCGGTGTTCCAAGTCATTCATCTCGTTGTGGCGGAAGCGGCGGAATTCTGCGCCGGACATCAAGCAGCCGTCTACGATGGAAGCGTGATTCAACTTGTCGGAGATGACGTAGTCGCCGCGCCCCATCAGAGTGGAGATGACGGCCAAGTTGGTGGCGTAACCAGAGGAATAGGTGATAGCAGCTTCAGCGTGCTTGAATTCGGCAATCGTTTCCTCTAGCTCGTAATGCAACTTGAGCGTGCCAGCCAGAGTGCGGACGCCGTGCGTGCCGGTGCCATACCTGTCCACAGCCGCCTTGGCAGCCGCATTGATGCGCGGGTGACCGATCAGGCCGAGGTAGCTGTACGAGGCGAACATGCCCATCTCGCGTCCGTTAACCAGCACGCGCGCCCCACCGCGCAGTTCGCTGATCGGTTGGTTGTAAAAATACAGGTCGTTCTGGCGCAGCGTCATCTCGCGTTCGCCCATGGCGCGAATGCGCCGGGTGACGGCGTCGTCGGTGTTTTGGAAATCCATGGCAGGCTGCTCCTAAAGAGATTATGCTTAAGGTGGCCTCTCAAAAAAACGGGAGGCGAGGAACGTGATGGGCTTTGCTCGTTCGCAATCCCCAACCTCCCCTGAATTACCGAGATAGTACTGCGTAAGTTTAGCCCAGGGAAGGGTTTCTGTCAATCAGGCTTGCAAGTCCCGGCCTGCGGTGTTATAAAAGAGCGGATTCTTTACCAAAACGAAGGATGTGAAGGAGAAATAAAGTTCATGAAAACCAAGTACCTCCTACTCCCGACCGCCGCAATCATCATCCTGGTCGTTGCAACATTCGGATGTAGTGCCCAGCCTCAAGGGAGTACGGAGACTCCAACGACCGTGACCGCCGCGGCCGGCATCCCGGCAGCAGGCAGTTACCAACCCGAATCCGCCTGCGACCATCCGTACTACCCGCGCCGCGCTGGGACGAAGAAACAAACCGGCTCGAATGGCTCTATCATCACCGAGACAACAGCCATCAGCGGCGACGTTACCAACGCCACCGCCACTGTTACCACTACCTCTTCCGATGGCGTTGACGTAAAAATATATAGGTGCAGCTCGGACGGTATCTTCTTGACCGAGTGGAAATCATACAACGGCGACAAGCAAATCATGTCTACGTTGTCTTATTCCGGCCTATTTTTCCCTCCAGCCGAGCAATTCAGGATTGGGGAGAAATGGGAATATTCTATCGTTACCCACAAAGAGCTAGGCGGTGGTTGGATCGAGAGTGAAACCAAGAGAAGCTGCACGGTGGCGGGCTTATCTTCCGTTCAATACCGGAGTAAGAATGTGGATGCCCTACGAGTGAATTGTGTCAATGAGGTCAAGGATCTCAAGGCCAGTGATGAGACGGCTTTGCAGGACTATTTCGACTTGTACATTTTTTATTATGTTTATGGAGTGGGAATGGTGGGATATCAATTCAGTCAGTGAGACTGAAATATCCAATTCAGAACATCACGCCGCAGTCGTAAGGGACGAGGGTCTTCTCTTTGACATCCAGGATTCGGCGCGGGGAATTCCGTTCAATTTCGACTTTTTTGCCTCCCCAACTTACCTTTTTGGATGACCCATTGGGCGATATCTCGCAACAAACAAATAAAGGTTCGACCATCCTCATGCTCAGGATGGTCAAACCTTGTCTCCACTTACGTAGGTACAAGTGTATGCGTTGTTTCGAGTTCTACGAACCGGTTTCGGTGGTGGCGCGTTTGCGTGAAACGGCCCTCTTGGTGGCCTCGATCACTTCGCCGCCGCGTGCTTTGACATCTTGGGCAAGCTTCTCATAGTTTGCACGTGCTTCGGCCGCGGCTGCTTCAGCGCGGGCCAGCGCCTCTTCAGCGGTTTTGGAGGCCTTGTCGCGCAGCTCGATGCTTTTCTCCTTGAGCAGCGTGCGTGTCTCTTCGCCGGATTGCGGGGCTAATAGTAGGGCCGTCACTGCGCCAACTACGCCACCGACGACAAACCCGATCAGGAACGCTCCAAAATCATCACGGTCAGACATTTTATTTCTCCTTTCGCGAAATTATGACAAGTTGGATTATTTTCCTTTGATGCCGAATAATTCAAAAAGGCGCCGCAGTCCGGCCAGGTAGCTGTTGAGTTTGATGACCGGTTCCACGAGATTCTCGCTCAAAAAGGTCGTCGTGCCGCGTAGCGTATTTACGGTCTCGTTGGTCGCATCCAGGATGGGCTTAACCTCGTTCTGCAGCAGGTTGATCAGGCTGGCAACCTGGATGACCAGAACAATCAACGCTGCCCCGATGACCAGCGACTCGAACGCCATAAAGATGATGAAAATATCGCGGATTTTAGCGGTCTGTTCGCCGGATTGCATCAGCCCGAAGACGGCCAGTACGACCAGCGCCACAATGACCAACCCGCCGAGGACAATCCACAGGATCGTCAAACGCTGGCGGCGTAAGGTTGCTGTGGAAGCAGCGGCTTCTTCGGGGCTGACCGCCTCCGGGTGGTATTCGGCCATATGCAGTCATTATAGCATAATTCCTCCAGGCAGCCTCTTGACTTTTGCCCTAAAGTTTGCTATCCTCTATCTACCGACCGGTCGGTAGGTTGCTGTGACCAAAGATCAAATCCTGGAAGCTGCTGCCCAAATCTTTCGCCAGAAGGGCTTTCATGCTGCTTCCATGCAGGATATCGCCGAGGCAGTCAATCTCCAGAAGGCCAGTCTCTATCACCACGTTTCCAGCAAGCAGGCAATCTTGTTGGCTTTGCTCGATCAAGCTCTCGACTTGCTCACCGAGCGCATGATGAATGTCCTAAAGCAAAATCTGCCCGCGGGCGAAAAGTTGCGTGCCGCCGTGCGCTGTTACTTAGAGGTTCTGGCGGAGCGCAGTGACTTGGCTTCGGTCATGATCCTCGAATATCGCTCCCTGGAACCGGAATACCTTGCCCGTCACATTCCCCGCCGTGACCGCTTGGAGCGGTTATGGCGGGATTTGGTTATGGAGGGGTTCAATTCTGGTGAGTTCTGCGCTACCGATCCGGCTATGTCTGCTCGCTCGCTGCTCGGCGTAATGAATTGGACGATCACCTGGTACCGTCCGAGTGGGCCATTGACCATTCAACAGATAGCCGATCAGATCGCCTCACTCTTCCTGACCGGCTTACTCTGCCGGTCTTGAGATGGCCTAAGCATGGCATCCCCGCTTACCTTTCAGTTCTTTACCACCTCTGGCGGCGCTCCAGCTTTTCGCTTGCCGCTGGAAGCATTTCCTAATTAATCGAACCATTCGCCCAGTTCAGAGATTCTCGTACAGGAGGTGAAGCATGTATTCATTTGAACCATCAGAAGAACAAAAAATGTTGATTGACGCTGTCAGCCGCTACGCCACCAGCGACCTGCGTCCGGCGGCGCACGATGCCGAGGAAAATAAGGAGCTTCCGCCCAAGCTGATCAGTAAAGGCTGGGAGCTGGGGGTACTGCAGGCGTCCATTCCCGAAGCCTATGGTGGATTCGGCGAACGGTCAGCGGTGACCGGCGTACTGGCGGCCGAGGCTATGGCCTATGGCGATCTGGCCGGTGCACTGGCGGTCGGGATCCCGGGCTTGTTCGCCTTACCGGTACTCTTGATCGGTTCCGAAGAGCAAAAGAAACGATACCTCCCCCCGGTCATCGAAGCCGACTGGCGAGCCTACACCGCCGCGCTGATCGAACCGTCCTTCGATTTCGATCCGAACGATCTCAAGACAACGGCCATTGCAAAAGGCGCCGATTACATCTTGAATGGCGAAAAGACCTTCGTCCCATTTGCCGCCAATGCCGAGGCGATGATCGTTTATGCCAAACTGGACGGCGTGACGAAAGGCTTCATTGTTCCAAAGGGCGCGGCTGGGCTGAGGGTCGGGGAGGAACGGGAGAAATATATGGGGCTGAATGCCCTACCGTTCTACAAGGTCACGCTGGATGATTTGAAAGTTCCTCAGGCCAATCTCTTACCAGGCGATTTCGCGGCCGTTCTGGATGCCAGCCGGCTGGCGCTCGCTGCGATGGCAATTGGCGTGGCGAAAGCTGCCTACGAATATTCGCGTGATTACGCCAAGGAGCGGGATGTTTTCGGTGTCAAGGTCGCCCAGAAGCAAGCCATTGCTTTCATGCTGGCCGAGATGGCCACCGAAATCGAGGCAATCCGTCTGCTGACATGGGAGGCGGCCTGGATGATTGACACCAACAAAGAAGACGCCAGCAAGCAGGCTTACCTGTCCGCCACCGGCGCGATGGATATGGCCATGATGGTCACCGATCGCGCGGTACAAATATTGGGTGGCCATGGCTACATTCGCGAGCATCCGGTAGAAATGTGGATGCGCGAGGGGCGCGGTTTTGCCATGTTCACTGGATTGGCGATAGTGTAGAGAGGAGGACGAGATGACCATTGAGTTTGAGGCCCCCAAGCCTATTGCTCAGCAACAGTTCGTGCTCAAAACTGTTGCCGAGGAGATGATGCGTGCCAAATCGCGTTACTTCGATGAACACGAGCATGAAATTCCCTACGACTACATCGAGTTCATGCACATGGCCATGCGTGCCACGGGCGCCGGGTCGCTAGCGCCGAAGGAAAAGAAAGAGGAAGCGGAAGACCCTAACAAACCCAAGCGCCCGCCGATTGGCTATCAAATGCTAGCACATATGTTGGAAATGCTTTCATGGGGGGATGTGGGCATGTACCTGGTCACGCCAGGCGGTGGGTTGGGAGCAGCAGCGGTGCAGGCTGCAGCCAATGCCGAGCAGAAAGCTAAGTTTCTGGCGCGTTTCGGCGAAGAGAAACCCACCTTTGCAGCGATGTGTATGACTGAGGCGGGCGCGGGCTCTGATACCTCAGCCATCCGCGCTACTGCTGTACTGGACAAGGATAAGGACGAGTGGGTGTTGAATGGCGAAAAAATTTTCGTCACCGCCGGTGACAAGTCCATTACAGCATACGAGAAATTCGGTAAGGGTTTTATCGTTGTCTGGGCCTCGATTGACCCAAAAGCGGGACGCGCTGGAATGCGCGCCTTTGTCGTCGAGGCCGGAACGCGGGGTGTGCGTGTCGAAAAACTGGAGCACAAGATGGGGATTCGCTGCTCTGATACTGCAACGATTACTTTACAGGATGCGCGCGTACCCTTCGATCACATTCTGGGCAGCCCCGAAGTAATCAAAGATACCAAAGGCTTCAAGGGTGCTATGGCTACCTTCGACGCCACACGGCCCCTGGTTGCCGCGACCGGCATTGGCGTGGCGCGCGCCGCGCTGGAATTTGTCAAGGAGAAGTTGACTGAGTATGGCGTGACCATCCGCTATGGGCTGCCGCGCCAGAAATTGACTAATATCGAGCGCGAGGTGATTGATATGGAAATCATGCTGCGCTCAGCCTGGCTGATGGTCATCAGGGCAGTCTGGATGGCAGACAATGCCAAGCCGAACGCGCAGGAATCCTCAATGAGCAAGGTCAAGGCTGGCGATGTGGTAACGAAAATCACCCAGAGGGCCGTCGAAATCATGGGGCCGCTGGGCTACAGCCGCGATTACCTGCTCGAAAAGTGGTTCCGCGATGCCAAGATCACTGACATCTACGAGGGGACTGGGCAGATCAATCGGCTCGTTGTTGCTCGCCAAATTTTGGGCTACAGCGGGGCGGAGTTACGTTAGTGTCACGTATCACGTGTCAGGCGATTGGCTTGGGCAAGACGTGACACTTGACACCTGGCACTTGACACTTTAAGAGGAGAGACTGATATGCCAAACTATCACGTGCATAACGCCGTCGTTGTCGGCGCGGGGACGATGGGGGCGGCCCTCGCCGCGCATTTGGCGAACGCGGGCGTGCCGGTGACGCTGCTGGACATCGTTCCCAAGGATGCGCCGGCAGGCGACAAGGCGGCGCGTAATAAGATCGTCAACGATGGCTGGGATCGGTGCCTCAAGGCGCGGCCAGCTAACCTAATGTCGTCCGACTTGGCAACCTTCGTCAAGCTGGGCAACCTGGAGGACGATTTCGAGGCCGTTGCCAAGGCCGACTGGATCATCGAGGCCATCATCGAGCGCCTGGATATCAAGCAGCAGTTGATGGCGCGTATTGACGCCGTCCGCAAGCCGGAAGCTATCGTCAGCACAAACACATCAGGCATTCCGGTCAAGGATATTGCCGCGGGCCGCTCGAAGGGTTTCAAGCAGCATTTCCTCGGCACGCACTTCTTCAACCCGCCGCGTTACTTGAAACTGCTGGAAGTCATCCCAACCAAGGACACGCTGAAAGAAGTGACTGAATTCATTTCCTGGTTCGGTAAGTACCGGTTAGGCAAGGGCATCGTGCTGTGCAAGGATACGCCCAACTTCATCGGCAACCGCGTCGCCTTTGGTACGGCGGCCTTTGCCATGAATTACTTCCTCGAGAACGGTTATACCGTGGACGAGGTGGACGCCCTTACCGGCCCGTTGATGGGACATCCAAAAACGGCTACTTTCCGCTTGATTGACCTGGTGGGCATTGACGTTTGGGAGCACGTCGGCAAAAACCTGGCGCCGGCCATCCCGCACGACACCTACGCCCTGAAATTCTTGAACGCCGAAAAGCCAAACAAGCTGATTCGCACGATGGTCGAACGCAACTGGCTGGGCAACAAGACCAAGGTCGGCTTCTACAAGGAAGTCCGCACCGAGGAGGGCAAGAAAGAGTTTTGGTCGCTCGACCTGAACACATTGGAGCACACCGCTCCGACCAAACCGCGCTTTGACTCGGTCGGCAAGGCGAAGGATATCGAGAACTTGGGTGAGCGGCTGAAGGTTTTTCTGGGTGCGTCCGACCGAGGTGCGCAACTGATCAAGGCGTTGACCTTCCAGGGCTTCCAGTATTCTTCGATGCTCATCCCAGAAATCGCCGACTCGCCCAAGCCGATTGACGACGCCATCCATTGGGGCTTCATGCACGAGGCCGGGCCGTTCGAGATCTGGGATATGCTCGGGGTGGCGGAGATCGTCGAGCAGATGAAAGCCGAGGGTTACGAACCGGCCGCATGGGTGGTAGACATGCTCAAGTCGGGGTGCGCCTCGTTCTATCAATACAAAGGCGACAGCAAGGTCGGCGTCTATGATATCGGCAAGAAGAAGTACGTCAAGATCGCGCCCACGCCCGGGCTGGTAGTTCTGAAAGAGTTGAAAGGCACGAAGAAAGTCATCAACGAGAACACGGGCGCGTCGTTGTACGACATCGGCGACGGTGTGGCGTGCGTCGAGTTCCACACAAAGATGAACGCCCTCGATGACGACATCTTCAACATTGCCCTCGAGGCGCTTGACCGCCTCGAGGAGGATTTCGTCGGGCTGGTGGTTGGCAACGAGGCAGATAACTTCAGCGCGGGTGCGAACATTTTCATGGTGGTCGTCGCGGCGCAACAGGGCATGTGGGACGTGCTCGAAGGGGCTGTGGCGAAGCTGCAAAATATGAACATGCGCATGCGCTACTCGGCCAAACCGGTGGTGATTGCGCCGGCGGGACTGGCGCTGGGTGGTGGGTGCGAAGTGACGATGCACGCCAGCCGTATTGTGGCCGCGGCGGAGACTTACATCGGCCTCGTCGAGTTGGGCGTGGGAGTCATCCCGGCAGGCGGTGGTACAAAGGAGTACATGCGCCGCATCCTCAATCCGTTGATGCGCGTCCCCAATGCCGAGGTGCTGCCCGGCTTGATGAAGGTTTTCGAGCAAATCGGGCAGGCCAAGGTAGCGACCAGTGCCGAAGAGGCGCGTGCGTTTGGCATCCTCGGCCCAGCCGACCGCGTGGTGTTGAACCGTGAGCACCTGCTGGCAGAGGCCAAGAAGGAAGTGCTGCACATGGCTGCTGCTGGCTACAAGCCGCCCGCGCCGGAGCTGATCTATGCCGCGGGCCGCGACGCCCTGGCTGCGCTGCGTGTTGGCGCGTGGTCGTTCAAGGAAGGCAAGTACATCACCGAGTACGAGGGCGTCATCGCCGGGAAACTCGCCAACGTGATGACCGGCGGCGATTTATCCCGCCCGACCTGGGTCAGCGAGCAATATATCCTTGACCTGGAGCGCGAAGCCTTCCTGTCTCTATGCGGCGAGCAAAAGACCCAAGAGCGCATGTGGGCGATGCTCAATACAGGAAAGCCATTGAGGAATTAGCGAGTTAGGAGTTGCGAGTTAGGAGTTACGAGTTAGGAGGTATTATGGGCGAGTGGTTGAGCTTTGATGAGTGGCAGAAGACTGTCCTGGAGCGATTGCGGAAAGATCCGTTGTGGGAGTCGCAGTATTACCGCTTGGCAATGTACCTCTATGACCTGGTCTGGGACGATTGCGAGATCCTTCGCAAGGATTATCGTGGTCGCGAAATCGTTGGGCAACTGATCCGCAGCGCTGGCGGCATTTGCGCCAACATCGAAGAAGCCTATGGACGCGGCGTAGGCACGGCTGATTATCTCCGCATCTTGAAAATTGACATCGGTGAAATCCGTGAAACCCAAGGCTGGTACATTCGCTCACATCGCATACTTCCCCCGGAATTGCTCGAACACCGTCTCTCGGTGATAAACCAGGTGCTTTCATTGGTCATCAGCACACTGAATTCCCACCGCCGCAACCTCCGCAAATCCTAATCCCTAACCCGCAATTCGCACCCCGCAATCGTAAAATGCAATCGAAGGAGTAACACACCTATGACAACTAGAGAAGCCGTCATCGTTTCTGCCGCCAGAACCCCTGTTGGAAAAGCAAAAAGAGGAGGCCTGGCAACCGTCCGCCCCGATGAACTCGCTGTATTAGTTACCCAGGAACTGCTCAAACGCACTCCGCAGCTCGACCCCAAGGAAATTGAGGATGTCATCCTCGGCTGTGCTTTCCCCGAAGGCGAGCAGGGTATGAACATGACCCGCGCCGTCGTCATCCGCGCCGGGCTGCCGGATAGCGTGCCGGGCGAATCCATCAACCGCTACTGCTCGTCAGGCGTGCAGGCCATTGTCCATGCCGCGTATGCCATCATGGCCGGGCAAATGGATGTAGCTATCGCCGGCGGTGTGGAGTCCATGTCCATGGTGCCGATGATGGGCTACAAGTTCGCGCCGAACCCGTACTTCGCCACCGAATTGCCGCAATACTATACCAACATGGGACTGACTGCCGAGAACGTCTCTGTGAAGTACAATGTCAGCCGCGCCGACCAGGATGCTTTCTCGCTGACCAGTCACCAGCGCGCTGCGCAGGCAGTCAACTCCGGCCGCTTTGACCCTGAACTTGTGCCCGTGGACGTGGAAGTGAAAGAGATGGGCCCCGAAGGCAAGCCGGTGGTGAAGAAATTCACCGTCAAGCGTGACGAAGGCCCGCGCGCCGATACTACCCTCGAAGCCCTCGCCAAGCTCAAACCAGCCTTCAAGGATGGAGGCGTGGTGACGGCTGGTAACTCCTCGCAGATGTCGGACGGCGCGGCGGGTGTGGTAATCATGTCCGCTGAGAAGGCCAAGTCGCTCGGGCTCAAGCCGCTGGCCCGCTTCGTTTGCTTTGCGGTCGGGGGCGTCCCGCCGGAGATCATGGGAATCGGCCCGGTGGTTGCCATCCCCGAGGCGCTCAAGCTGGCCGGTTTGACGCTGAACGATATTGATATAATCGAGCTCAACGAAGCCTTCGCCGCGCAATCGCTGGCAGTTATCCGTGAAGTCGGGCTGAATACCGAGATAACCAACGTCAACGGCGGGGCGATTGCCCTCGGCCATCCGCTCGGCTGCACCGGGGCCAAGCTGACCACCCAACTCATCTACGAGATGGGCCGCCGCAAGTCGAAATATGGCATGGTGTCCATGTGCATTGGCGGCGGCATGGGCGCGGCCACAATTTTTGAGAATTTACAATAACCAAATGTCATTGCGAGCCCCGAAGGGGCGAAGCAATCCCCCTGGAAAGAGAGGAGATTGCTTCGCCAAAATGCGGCTCGCAATGACACACCCAAACCAAAGGAGAATCCTATGCCTCTAACAGTCGAATCCCTCATGGCGAAAATGCCAGGCGCTTTTCTCCCCGAAAAGGCGCCAGGATTGGATGCCGTCATTCAGTTCAAGTTCAGCGGTGCAGAAGCGGGCGAATGGTACGCGGCCATCAAGGATGGCAAGTGTGCCGTCGAGAAGGGCACCCATCCCAGCCCGAAGATGACCCTCTCTGCTGATTCATCCGACTACGTCAAAATCTTCACCGGTGAAATGGATGGAATGCAAGCCTTCATGCAGGGCAAGATCAAGCTGGCCGGCGATTTGAACCTGGCGATGAAGTTGATGACCATGTTCAAGATCCGGTGATCTTCTCTATCGAGGGCTTTGCTCTCTGAAAAATAGGAACCCGTTTTCTCCGAGAAAACGGGTTCCTGCATTTTAGGCATACAATCCCCAATCCAACACCCCCGGGTCTTCCATCATCGAAAAATCCCACATCTCCATGCCCATTTCGATGTTCACAGGCTTGTTCGCCGCCTCTTGCGCCTTCTGGCGGATGGTTTCGATCATCGCCGGGCCGTAAGGGCAGAAATGTGTGGTTAGGATAACGTACAACTTGACGATCTCACCCTCGACCTCCACCTTGCGGATCAGCCCAAGTTGCAGCACGTTCAGGCCGATTTCTGGGTCTACCACCTCGGCCAGCTTGGCGCGCAGGGCAGGCACGAGGTCCGGGTGCGTATCGTGGATCGCCCATCTGATTTCGTTTGGGGCAGTCATCGCGTCGCTCATTTCGTCTGCTCTGCCTGGACAACGTAAGTGCAGTGTGCGTCGCCGCTCAGGATGCACTGGACTTTCTCGGCTGGGACGGCCAACATGCGCGAGATGAGCGTCTGATCCACGGTGCAGACTTCGGGGTGGCTCTGGCCGATTTGCAGATACGGACAGGTGATCTCGTGGATTTTGTACTGCCCGCCAGCCTTTTCCCATTCGACGGTAAAACCCTCCTCCGCCAGCAGGGATTTCGTCAAGTCTAGCCGCTCTTCCATGCTCAAGCCTTTCATCCGATTGCCGTAATCGCCAGCCATATCGTTGGCAATTTCGAGGAACAGCTTGCTGACCAATGGTTCGGGCAGAGATTCTTTCAATTGGTCGAGCAGGCGCGAGGTCAGACGCAGGTAGCGGGTGGGGAAACGCTCGGTGCCGGCCTCAGTCAGGAAATAGACCAGGCGCGGGCGTCCAACGCCGTGGCGTTCTTCCTCCGCCGCGACCAATCCCTCGACCTGTAGATTGGTCAGGTGATGGCGGACAGAGATGGGGTTGATGCCAACCGCTTCGGCCAGTTCATTGATAGTGGCGCGTGGTTGGCGCAGGAGGGTTTGCAGCATCTTGTCGCGCGTGCTTTTCATTGCTTACCTCATTTTGTTAGTGTAAAGAGTATAACAGGCCTGTTGTGCCTTGTCAATATACTAGAATATTATCATAAATATTGACATATCTCTCCGCGCGTGCTATAATGCCGCGACTCAAGAAAGCAGACCTCCGAGGTTCCCAGACCTCGGAGGTCTATGAAGCGAGGAGTTTTCCATGTCCGAACTGATCATCAAAAACCTGCACGTCAGTGTCGAGGGTAAAGGGATCCTCAAAGGCGTTGACCTGGCGGTGAAGCAGGGCGAAATCCACGCCATCATGGGCCCAAACGGGACAGGCAAATCCACGCTGGCGTATACGTTGATGGGACATCCGCGCTACGAGGTGACAGAGGGGGAGGTTTGGTTCAAGGAGCAGAACGTGCTCGAACTGGATGCGGACGAACGCTCACGGCTGGGCCTGTTCCTGGCTTTCCAATACCCGGTCGCCATCCCGGGCGTGAGCGTGGCCAACTTCCTGCGCACCGCGCTCAATGCCCGCCGACGCGCCGAAAACCCTGAAGATAAAGGCGTTCCCATCCCTGAGTTCCGCAAGATGCTCAAGGAGGAAATGGGCCTGCTGAAGATGGATCCCAACTTCGCTGGTCGTTACCTGAACGATGGTTTTTCCGGCGGCGAGAAGAAGCGCGCCGAGATTCTGCAGATGGCAACCCTCAAGCCGGAGATCGCTATTTTGGATGAAACGGATTCGGGTCTCGACATTGACGCGCTGCGTATCGTGGCGGACGGGGTCAATGCCTTGACCGGGCCGGAGCTGGGTGTGCTGGTCATCACGCACTATCAGCGTTTACTGAACTATATCAAGCCGCACTTCGTTCACATCATGCTCAGCGGGCGCATCGTCGAATCCGGTGGTCCAGACCTGGCCCTCAATCTTGAACAGCATGGCTACGATTGGGTGCGCGAGAAGTATGAGAATGGAGAGAGTAGCAAATAGATGATAGAGAGTAGTTATGCGCTCATCCACTACTCTCGACTCTCTAATTACTACTCACTGATATTGCTATGGGCGAAGACGCCAAGGTTTTGGAAGACATCGGCCTATATAAATATGGGTTCCACGACCCAGAAAACTATGTTTTCAAATCGCGAAAAGGCTTGGATCGGACAGTCGTCGAGCAGATCTCGGCTATGAAAGGCGAGCCGCAATGGATGCTGGATTTTCGCCTGAAGGCGCTCGAACATTTCCAGAAGCGGCCCATACCTGCCTGGGGCGCGGATATTTCCGGCCTGAACCTGGACGATATCTATTACTATGTCAAGCCGACCGAAGGTCAGGGTAAATCCTGGGATGATATCCCCGACACCATCAAAAATACTTTCGATAAGTTGGGTATTCCTGAGGCCGAGCGTAAGTTTTTGGCAGGAGTAGGCGCGCAGTATGAGTCCGAGATGGTATATCATTCTATCTTGGAACACCTCGAGAAACAGGGTGTCATTTTTCTCTCGATTGAGGATGGCCTGCGCAAGCACCCCGACTTGTTTCGCGAATACTTCGGCACAGTTATCCCCATCGAAGACAACAAGTTTGCCGCGCTGAACTCGGCCGTCTGGTCGGGCGGATCGTTCGTTTACGTGCCGAAGGGCGTCAAAGTGGATTTGCCTCTACAGGCTTACTTCCGACTGAATACCGCTAACGTTGGTCAGTTCGAGCGCTCGCTCATCATCGTAGATGAGGGGGCACAGGTGCATTATGTAGAGGGCTGCACTGCCCCCCAATACACCACCAACTCGTTCCATTCCGGCGTCATCGAGATCATTGTCAAGCGCGGGGCGCGCTCGCGGTATACCACCATCCAGAACTGGTCTACTAACGTCTACAATCTAGTCACCCAGCGTGCCAAAGTGTTCCGAGATGGCACTCACGAGTGGGTTGACGCGAATCTGGGTTCCAAGGTTACGATGAAATACCCAAGCTGCTACCTGATGGAACCCGGTGCCCACGGTGAGATGCTCTCGATGGCTTTCGCCGGCCCCGGCCAGCACCAGGATGCGGGCAGCAAGATGGTGCATTTTGCGCCCAATACCTCGTCCAAAGTGACATCCAAGTCTATCAGCAAGGGTGGCGGACGCGCCTCGTATCGTGGCCTGCTCAAGGTCTATAAAGGCGCGCACGGCGTTCGCTCGAACGTGGTCTGTGATGCGCTCCTGCTCGATCCCAAGTCGCGCACCGATACTTATCCTTATATCGAGATTGACGAGGATGACGTCAGCATTGGGCACGAAGCCTCGGTCTCCAAAGTAGGCGAGGAGCAGCTTTTCTACTTGATGAGCCGTGGCTTGAGTGCTGAAGAAGCCACAACGATGGTTGTTTCCGGCTTTATCGAGCCGCTGGTCAAGGAGCTGCCGATGGAGTATGCGGTTGAAATGAATCGGTTGATTCAATTGCAGATGGAAGGCTCTATCGGTTAGCACGTTATCACGGTCGCACGCTGGCACGTTAGCATGCCCAAACGTGGAACGCGATAACGTGTAGACGTGTCAACGGAGAGAAATGGAAGAAAAGCCAAAAGTCGTTGTTACCACTCGAACTCGACGCCCGGAAACGACCGCGAAGCAATTCGCTTTTACCGCAGCGATGTTGCCGGTCGGAGGTGTGTTGCGTAAGTTTCGCGAGCATGCCTGGGATACATTCAATCGTCTTCCCTTGCCCACCACGAACGAGGAAGCCTGGCGGCGCACGGACTTGCGCTCCATGCCGGCCGACCAGTTCCGCTTGCCTGTGGAAGGCGCTTACGCGGACCTGCCTCCCGTCCCGGCCGATTTGCTCAAGCCATTGGTCAGCGACCAGCACGGCGGACAGGTCATTTTACTCCCCGGCGGAAACAGGGCTGACTCGCTGACACTCACTGAATCGCTGAATCGCCAGGGTGTGATCTTCACCGACCTGCGCAGCGCCGAACGCGACCATCCTGCCCTGGTTGCCGAATTGGTTGGGCAAATCGTCCGTCCCGAAGAGGGTAAATTCGCTGCCCTGGCCGGCGCGCTGGCGCAGAATGGAGTCGTGCTTTACGTTCCCAAGGGTGTGAAAGTCGAGCAGCCGCTGCACAGCATCCTGTGGGGACCTGGCGAGGATCTGGCGCATCTCTCTCACATACTTGTCTGGGTGGACAAGGGCGCATCCGTCACTTATGTCCATGAATCCGCCTCTCCACCCGCCACCCACCCTTCACGCCCCATGCTTCACGCCGGGATTGTGGAGATCAAAGTGGCCGACGGTGCCGACCTGAAGTTCGTCGAACTCCAATCTTGGGGAAGGGATGTCTGGAATTTCAGCCACGAGCGCGTCCAGGTTGGTCGTGGCGGCAGTCTGGGTTGGATCTTCGGCGCGGTCGGTTCACGCCTGACGAAGAACTTTTCAGAGTTGGATCTGGTTGGGGAAGGCGCAACAGGACGAATGTCCGGCTTCTACTTTACAGATGGCAATCAGCATCTCGACCACGATACGCAGCAAAATCATCTGGCGCCGCACACTACCAGCGATTTACTCTTCAAAGGCGCGCTGAAAGGCAAGAGTCGCTCAGTCTGGCAGGGCATGATCTACGTTGCCCCTGCCGCCCAAAAAACGGATGGCTACCAGGCCAACCGCAACCTGGTGCTCAGTCCAGAAGCGCGTGCCGATTCCATCCCTGGCCTTGAAATTCTGGCGGACGACGTACGGTGTACGCACGGCGCGACGGTCGGCAAGCTGGAAGAGGAGCCGTTGTTCTATCTGAAATCGCGCGGCATCCCGGCGAAGGATGCCGAGCGCCTGATCGTCGAAGGCTTCTTCGACCCGATCATGCAGCGCATTCCTTTCGAGGGCGTGCGTGAGCGTTTTCAACTAGCGATCCTGGAAAAGACGGCCGGAGAGTAAGTCTCTTGGCTTTGTGGCTTGCAATAATCTGAAGTTATGTCTACAATAGATAAGAGGTATTATTCTTTTCGCAGAGGCGTACGTGAAATTGGATCTCGTGGGGGAAGCACGCCGCTTCGGGGAGGCTCTATGACACAATTTTCATTCATGCGTTCGCCAATCATCGAATATGCTTTTGAGGTCGGTGACACGGTCGAAGTCTTTTGTGACCACGAGAAGAACGGCGAACGCGTCCGCGGCTGGATGCGCGGCATCGTCGTCCAGGTGGACAACAAAATGGTGGCGGTGCAATTCCGCAACAATGTCTATCTGACGGATGGTTGGATGGTGCCAGATCGCATCCTGTGGTACCCACTGAATTCCGAACACATCCGCCCTTCTGGGACTCAAAAGAAATTGGGGAAGAAAGAGCTGCCTCAGTTTTAGGAATGGTATGAGCCTCGACGTTGCCCGCATTCGCCAAGATTTCCCCGTCCTGGGCCGGGAGGTGCGCCCGAACGTTCCGCTCGTCTACCTGGACTCCACGGCCACTTCGCAAAAACCCGTCGCGGTGCTCGCGGCGATGGACGATTTCTACCGACACTCGAATGCCAATATCCATCGTGGAATTCATACGCTGGCGGAAGAAGCCACGGCCATGTACGAAAAAGGCCGCGAGCAAGTGGCAAGTTTCATCCACGCGCCAGCGGCAAAGCAGATCGTCTTTACGCGCAACGCCAGCGAGTCCATCAACCTGGTAGCCTACACCTGGGGGCGCGCTAATTTGAAGGCCGGGGATGAAATTGTTTTGACCGAGATGGAGCACCACTCCAATCTTGTCCCTTGGCAGATATTGGCAGCAGAGCGCGGCGTGCAGTTGGAATTCATCCCGGTCACCGCGGACGGCTTGCTTGACCTGGAAGCTTACCACAAGCTGCTCGAAGGGAATCCGAAGTTGGTCGCTTTCGTGCACATGTCTAATGTGCTGGGGACGATCACACCGGCAGCCGAGATCATCCGCCTCGCTCATGCTGCCGGTGCGACCACTCTGGTGGATGGCGCACAGTCCGTGCCGCACATGCCGGTGGATGTGCAGGCCCTGGATGCTGATTTTCTGGCTTTTTCGGCGCACAAAATGCTCGGCCCGAGCGGCATCGGCGTGTTGTATGGCAAAGCCGAGTTATTGGAGTCCATGCCGCCCTTCTTAGGCGGAGGCGATATGATCAAGGCCGTACACTTACACTCCTTCACCCCGAATTCGATCCCGCACAAGTTTGAGGCCGGGACGCCCGCCATCGCCGAGGCGGTTGGTTTCGGGGCAGCTGTGGAATATCTGACCGGCGTCGGGATGGATGCGGTGGCAGCCCACGAGCAAAAGATCATCGCTTATGCCTTGGAGCGTTTGGCAGAAATCCCCGGCGTGCGCGTCTTGGGCCCGTCCGCCGAAGAGAAGGGCGGAGTGGCTGCTTTCATCGTCGAAGGAGTCCACCCCCACGACGTGGCCCAAATCCTGGATCATTACGGTGTCGCTGTGCGCGCTGGCCATCATTGCGCCCAACCACTGCACGAGAAGTTCGGCATCCCGGCGACCGCCCGCGCCAGCTTCTATCTCTACAATACGCTTGAGGAAGTGGATAAACTGGTGGCAGCGATCTATCAGGTGAAGAAGATATTTGGGTAAGCGCGTGCCAAGTGACGGGTGTCAAGTATCAGGTATCAGGGGCATCGCCACTTGACACGTGCTACGTGACACCTGACACCGGAGAATTGTATGGATGACTTATATCGTGAGGTAATCATTGACCGTTACAAAACCCCCCATTTTCGAGGGAAGCTAGATCCACACGACATCGCCTTCGAGGACGATAATCCACTGTGTGGCGACCACATCGCGATTACCCTGCGCCTGGATGGGGATAACCGCATCAGCGCAGCAGCCTTTGAGGGTCACGGTTGCGCCATCTCGCAAGCCTCGGCGGATTTATTGGTCGAAGCGATCATCGGCAAGTCGCTAGATGAGGTGAAAGCTTTGACCAAGCAAGATGTCCTTGATCTGCTTGGCATCGAGTTGGGGCCAGTGCGTTTGAAGTGCGCACTCTTGTCGTTGAAGGTACTCAAGGCGGGGGTGTATGGGCTGGGCGAGGCAAGTGATGAGTTAGTTGAATAGTTTGGGTAGTTTTGTAGTTGGATAGTCTGATAGTCGGTGGGTCACGAAACTGGAGTGATGACTTTAGTCGTTCGGCGGAAAAGCGACTGGAGTCGCCACTACAAGGCTTTTTCGTGAAGTACCGACTGTGGATGGGCTTATGTTCGATTACACAAAGGCTGGAACGGAAAAAGCGGAGTTCGTGGAAATCGCCCCCGCCAGTGAGTTGCCGGCTGGTGAAAGGATGTTCGTGACAATCGGAGATAGATCCATCGTCATCTTCAATATTGCCGGAAACCTATATGCCATTGGTGACCTGTGTTCCCATGATAACGGTCCCCTCGGCGATGGGGATTTGGAAGGCGACGAGGTGATCTGTCCGCGCCACGGGGCGCGTTTCGATATCCGCACCGGCAAGACAATGGGCCTGCCGGCAGTGGAGGATATTCCGGCCTATCCGGTGCGGGTTAAAGATGGGATGATCGAGATTGGGCTCCCGAAAGACTGAGCCCGATTTCTGGCAATCGTGCTAAAATGCGGGGCGGAGTGAACGCATGAAAAACATCATCCCTGCTGTCAAAGGCACTCGCGATTTCTATCCAGAGCAGATGGCCATCCGCACCTGGCTGTATAACCTCCTGCGTCAGGTTTCGGAATCCTTCGGTTACCAGGAATGGGAGGCGCCGTTCCTGGAAAGCCTTGATCTGTATGCCGCCAAATCGAGCGAAGAGATAGTACGCGAGCAGTCCTACGTTTTCGAAGACCGGGGCGGCAATAGTATCACCCTGCGCCCCGAACTGACCCCCAGCCTGGCGCGCATGGTGGCGCAGAAGCAAAACCAACTGGTTTTTCCAATCCGCTGGTGGTCGTTTGGCCCGTTCTGGCGTTATGAGCGTCCGCAAAAGGGACGAACGCGCGAATTTTTCCAATGGAACGTGGATATGATCGGTGCGGATTCTCCTGAGGCAGACGCCGAAAATGTGGCAGTCCTGGCGACGCTCTTCAAGACAGTTGGCCTGACCCCCAAAGAGGTGCTGATCATGGTCAGTGACCGCCGCTTGCTGGATGCCCAACTGAACGCCATCGAGGTGCCGCTGGAGAGCCGTGCGGCTGTCTCAGCCTGGATTGACCGGCGCGACAAGATGTCTGCTGAAGCCTGGCGCGCCAACGCACTTGAGCTCGGTCTCTCCGGTAAGCAGTTGTCGAAGGTCGAAGCGATGCTGGCGGCTAAGGATTTGTGGAAAACCTCGGCTGAATTGCCCCGCTTCTTCGAGGCGATCGGCAACCTCGGCCTGAGCGATTACGTCCGCTTCGAGGCCGGTATCGTGCGCGGGTTTACCTATTACACCGGCACCGTCTTTGAGGCCTGGGAGGTGGGCGGAGACATCAAACGTTCCATCCTGGGCGGCGGGCGTTACGACAGGCTGCTGGCCGATGTGGGCGGCGACCGGCTGCCTGCGGTCGGTTATGCGATGGGAGATGTGGTCTTCACACTCTTGTTGGAAAAATACGGACTGCTGCCGAAAGGGCTGATGGTCAACCCGGCCGCGGTATTGGTCACAGTCTTTAGCCAGGAGCTTTCCGGTGAATCCCTGAAGCTTGCCGCTGAACTGCGCGCCACCGGAATGAATGTGGTTTGCTATCCTGAAGCGGCCAAACTGCCGAAACAGTTCAAGTACGCGGATCGTATAGGGATGCGTCTTGTTACGGTGCTCGGCCCGGACGAGGTCGCGACGGGCAAGGTTACGCTCAAGGATCTGGGTAGTGGCGAGCAGGTAACCGTGGCTCGCGAGAAGGCAGCCGAGGCGATTCGTCAGGCGCTTGCGAAGCACCTGTCTTCGTGATAAAATTCGTCTGCTTGACTATCCTGGTCAAGCACGTGGTGGCTGTAGCTCAATTGGCGGAGCACTTGACTGTGGATCAAGATGTTGAGGGTTCAAGCCCCTTCAGCCACCCCAGAATAGGAGAAAAGCTCCCGGTGTCTTCGAAGACACTGGGAGCCTTTGTTTTGGGAAAAGGTTTCCTTGTTATCTCTTTTACAAGCGTATGTAATCTGGCAAAGGTGTGTCCGGCTTCTTGCGCAAGAATGGACAAGGCGTATATGAACCCGTGAGACAATAAACCCTTTGATGCTCGAAGTTGGGCGGGATCGGAGGTGAAGCGCGGTGGCAGAGATTCCACTCAGACGGGTAAGCCAAAGAAGTTTGCGGATCGTTCGGGAGGCCGATGTGAGGACAAGATAGTTCTATTTTTTCTCGGAGATTTTCTTGCTGCGTATTCGGAGGTGTTAAGTGTGCCGTATCCGCAGTGATACTTGAAATATCCATTTGCTCGTTCGGCCTGGCTGTTGATTCCCTGCCAAGGAGGTCGCTCCTGGGGATCTGAATATCTTCAAAGAGCCTTTCGAGCCGTTTACAGTCGAGCTTCTTCGACATAAGCTAATAACTCTTGAGCTAGATTTATATATTGGAGTGAACCTCGTGTAGAGGGCATGTACTTGATGATCGGTATCCCTTCGGTTTGGGATTCGCGTATTTTCGTGTCAACCTCGATCTTCGTTTTGAATAAAGTTTCTCCAAAAACCTTTTGGAGGTGGTTCAACACATTGAGATGGACTCTATTTCGCAGGTCCAAGAGCGTGATGAGAATGCGGTACGCCAAATTCGGGTTGGTTTCTTTCCGAATGTTGCGGATCAAGACCATCATTTTCCCCAAAGAATAGGCCGAGAAATATTCAGCCTGCGTTGGGATGATCAAAAGGTCGGCGGCTGCCAGTGCGTTGACCGTCAGGGGGCCGAGCGCTGGAGGACAGTCAATGATAATAAAGTCATAGGGCAAAGGAGGTAGCGGTCGGAGAGACTGCCTCAGAGTCAACGGTGAATTGCTCAAGGAGGGCAACTTTTGCTCCAGAAAGAACATGTCGCCGTTTGAGGGGATGATATCCAGATTCGTCAATTCAGTTGGCAGACACAGGCTGACTACCTTGAACGTTTTTGCTATTCCCGGACTGAGGATATCTACCGAGGCATACGGGACCTTGTTAGGGTAGAGGCCTACGCCGAGGGTTAGATCGGCCTGTGAGTCGAGGTCAATAAGTAGAATACGGTAATTCATACCGGCCAGGGCACTTCCCAAGGCAAGCGAGGTAGTTGTTTTGGCAACGCCTCCCTTTTCGTTGGATAAAGCGATCACATAGCCCATTGAATTCTACCTTGACGTTTTATGAAGTGTTTACCATATCAAGTTGATTCCCCACAATAATGTTTCAAGTTGTGGCATGGTCCATGCGGCCAGGCCGCGCTTTGCCAGTTCTTGGTTGAGCAACTGGAGCATCAACTCTTTTAGTTCGGCGGCTGTTGCCCGGCGGCCTAGCTTTTTCGCCAGGTATTTCCCAGTCTGGAGCGCCAGACGTTGGGCGAACATTTTCATTGCCTTTCTGGTGGCCCAGGCAGTGACGAACTCCGCTGCGAAGGGCGTGACCGAGCTAAGGGTCGCGGCCGCCGCGCCGGCCAGAGCTGTAACGCCGGCCCAAGTGATCAGCCCCGCCGCGATCGCACCGCCAACTAGAACCACAGCAGCCCCCGCGACGACGGCCACCCTGACCGTGGTGCTTTGCCGATTCCACCATCCCAAAATCCCACCGCCGCCCGGCTGGACGCAGGCGGTCATGATCGAATAGGAATTGCCGGTAGCGGGATCGGTTCGGGTTTCATATTGTCCGACCAATCCCTCTGGACACTGACATTCAAGGGTATAAGTGCGCCCAGCACCCGGTGGGCATTGTTCCTGTTCGCAGGCGACCGTTTCCCTGCTCCAATAGAAACCTGGGGGACAGACGCCTTGTGCGAGTGCGGGGGTGGCGAGTAAGAACACGGAGATGAGCGCGAGGAGCCTTCGAAAGCGAGATTTCATTGCAGTCTCTCCTTTTGGCAGGGGCCTAATGTTAAATCCTGGGGTGGATTTGCAGCCTTCTGACCGCGATGAACAGCGCATATTGAGTATAGAGCAAAACTACCTTTGAATCAAGTGGGTGTACCTGTTCAGTACACATGAGACAGAAAGGGATTGAGGTCAGGGTAGTGGTTCTGAATATACTCTGCTGGGGTCAAGCCGTCCAGAGATCGATGGGGTCGGATGAAATTGTAGGTGTTCTCCCACTCCAGTAAAGCGGCACTAAAAGGCATCAATCTGGACCAGTTCACCTGACCTTCTGCGGTGTACTCGTGGGGTTCTCACCTGGCATATGGTCGCTGGGTGACTCGTTTTCTCGGCCTGTCATAGCGGGTCAGGGGCTCAATCAGCAAATTGCGCTGTTTCAGGCTGCTCAAGACGCGCCCAACGGTTGAGACAGAGGTGACAAAGCCCTGTTTGTGCAACAAGACAACCAACTTATCCTTCCCCCAACGTAAGAAAGATCGGAGAGCGGAAGTGCCAAAGAGGAAGCGAGGCAGAGTTTCGCTAAACATTCTGGAGGCTCATAAAACCTCATCCTCCCCCTCCCAATGCTCTTGGATTGTTTTTATAACGACAAGTAATGGCTAAGTATGATGTACTTGGCGTGTGACCAAAGCAGGGGTTTGGCAATTGGCCCCCAGCGGTTGACCCAAGGTTCATAACTGTTCGGGCTATTGAGATTCGCTGGGACTTGCTCTGGCAGGAAGCCATTCACGTCTGCCTGCCTCTCCATCCATTCAAGCATCACCTTGGCCTGCTCATATTTCCCAACTTCGGCGAAATACCAGCCCAGCCAGCCTGCTAACAGCACCCATTCACCACCACCATAGTATGAGTCTGTAGGATAGCGATGAACTCCGCCTCCCTGAATCAGAGAGTGCTCGATGTGCGATAC
>CAYZIQ010000020.1:0-28336 GCA_964478375.1 uncultured Chloroflexus sp.
TAATACACCTTTCGAGGTATTCTTGTCTTGTTGCACTTAAGAGTTGAATCCACAGTTCAAAAAAGGTGCACACAATCAAAGATTACGGCTCGTTGCGGACGGTCAGGGTGTAGCGAACGTAGCGCAGCCCGTCGCCAGGCACGGCGCGCAGGCGAAGCTGATTTGGCGTACCGGCTGTCAGCTCGAGGAATTTATCCTGGTCGCCGCAGACAAGTCCGCCCCAACCGGTCAGCGGAGCGCCGTTCCGCCACAGCTCCACCTCCAGGCTCCCGTTCCCGGTACAGATCAGGCTGAGCAGCAGCCTGGCAGGCGAACCCGCCAAACTGGCATAAGGCGTGAACGCGACCCAGTCCTCTGCGTCACCTTGCGGGGAGGAGACATCGCTCGTGTAACTGAACTGGCGTGTGCCAGAAAGTGAGAATGTTATCTGGATAGCTGGGGCTGTCGCGGTGTCGTTGTCTGTGCTGGCCGGGCCGAGGGTTGGCGTGGGCGTGACCGGGACGGCGGTTGGCCCAGACGCGGTGGGCGTGACCGGCGTCCCCGCGGCATTCAGCACCGGCAGGCTGGCCGTGTCATTCATCTGGACGTAGGCTGCCGCGACCCAACCCTTGCTGCCCTCTCCGGAAGCGTACTCAATCTGCAGCCAAGTGGCAGCCTCGTTCTTGCCGATCAACACCAGCAAGGTGTCTGGCTGGATCATCCCCAGCACCTCGTAGCCCGTGCCCGGCCCGCTGCGGACGTTGAGCGTTTGTGTAGCTTTGCCGGTCAGGCCGGAGCCTGTCTCCTGTAATGCGAGCACTGGCAGCCCGGTCGTCTCCCCGGCCTGGATATAGGTGGCGATTACCCATCCAAGCCCTTTCGGGCCGCTGGGGTAGAGGATTCCGTACCACCCACCGCTTGGGTCTTTGCCGATGATCTGTACTTTCTCTCCGCGGTTCAGGATGCCGATGGAAGAATAGCTCACGTCCGGACCGCTGCGCACGTTAATCTGCACGCTGACCGTCCCCTCTACCGGCGTGATCGTCGCAGTCGGCGAAGGCGGGAGTGATGTCGCGGTCCGAGAAGGCGTTTGGCTAGGGGTCAGTGTGGGGGAGGCAAGCGCGGGCGTTGCCGCGGCCTCCGATGGAGGCAGCGGGCTGCAGGCCGCGGCGAGCAACGCTAGGGTAACAGCCAGAATAGCAAGTTTCAGTATTTTACGAAGCCGTAGTAACGACTTGAGTCGTTCGTCAAACAGAGCGACTGACCCTTCCAGGGTGCTTCGCGAAGTCGCCACTACAAAGCGTTTCAGGATTGAGCGGCTCATTATTCTATCCAGGGGACAATTGTACCCAAGTTGCAGATAATCTACACACTGTCTACATGAGTTCATCACTATTCCTTTATACCCCTTTGCTATACTCCCACACCGAGATCAAATTCGATGGTGATAGGAGGAACAATGAAATCTCGCACATTTAAGAAGCTGTTCTGGATCATTCTAATTGTGGTGATGCTCGCTGGTGGAGGTGGCTATGGTTATTATAAATGGCGCCAGACACAAACCAGTGGTACTCAGACCCAAACGCTCCAAACGGCAACCGTGCGCCAGGGCGACCTGATCATCCGCGCCAGCGGGACCGGGACGCTGATCGCCGTTACCGAATCAGATCTCGTTTTTGGCGTCAGCGGCAAGCTGAAAAGCCTGCAAGTCGAAGTCGGCGATAAAGTTGAAGCCGGGCAATTGCTGGCGGAGTTGGACGACTCGACGCAAGAAACCGCAGTGGCCCAGGCCAAGCAAAACCTGCTCGAGCTGACTTCTCCTGCGGCGATCGCCTCTGCCCAGCAGAGCGTTGCCCAGTACCAACAGGACATCTACAATGACGAGATCGCGCTCGCCAACCTGACGACGAAATACAACCAGGCGCTCATAGATGACGCCTACGCGGCCTATGTCATCGCCAAGGATAATTATGAGAAGGCGTTGGAAAGGAACGCAGACGCCCTGAAGCTATCGCAGGATGACCCCAAATACGCGCGGGCTTACCAAGATGTCTACGATTACCAACTCGCGATGAAGAATGCCCTGGGAATTTATAACCTGTACACGGGTTACTCCAACCCGGCGAAGGTAGCCGAGGCGAAGGCGCAGGTGGCGCTCGATAAGGCAAACTTACAGGAAGCGCAATATTACCTAGCAGCCCTGACCGGCGGCGAAGTGCCGGAAGATGCAACGGGGACCGCATTGGCGCAGCTCAACCAGGCAAAGCTCGATCTGCAAAGCGCAGAAGATGATCTGGAGGCGACAAAACTCTACGCCCCATTTGCCGGAATGGTGATGGCAATCAATGCCCAGGTCGGCGAATCAGTCGGCTCGACCAGCGCGGTTCTCACCCTCGCCGACTTGAGTAAAGCTAATATCCAATTCTACATGGATGAGAGCGATTGGAGCAATATCAAGGTCGGCTACGATGTCGAGGTCACTTTCGATGCCTTGCCGGATCAGGTCTTTACCGGTAAGGTGATCGAGGTGATGCCCAGCCTGGTCACGGTGCAAGGCTCGTCCATGATCGAAGGGCTGGCACAGCTTGACAGTTCGATCGAAGAAATCCAATTGCCGGTCTACGTGGCCGCCTCGGTGGACGTGATCGCGGCACAGGCCAAGAATGCTATTCTGGTGCCCGTCGAGGCATTGCACGAAATATCCACGGGCAAGTACGCGGTCTTCGTTATGAAGAACGGCACGCCGACGCTGACCATGGTGGAAGTGGGTCTGAAAACAGATACCTTTGCCGAGATCAAGTCCGGCTTGTCGGTTAGGGATGTGGTTACGACCGGCATTGTGGAGACTAACCAATGACAGCAACCCGCACAATCATCGAAACCATGGATCTCACCAAAATCTATGGGATGGGCGATGTGAGTGTGACTGCGCTGGACAGCGTGAACATCCACATCGAGGCGGGTGAATTCGTCGCCATCATGGGCCCCTCCGGGTCGGGCAAGAGCACCTTGCTGAACATCCTGGGCTGCCTGTCCACTCCGACCTCGGGTAAATATCTGCTGGATGGCAAGGACGTGAGCAACCTGGATAAGGTAGAGCTGGCCGAGATCCGCAGCCGCAAGCTGGGTTACATCTTCCAATCTTACAATCTCCTGCCGCGCACGACAGCCCTGCGCAATGTGATGTTACCCTTGCTCTACGACCGCTCGCGCAAGGTGTCCGCAGAGAAATGGGAAGAACTGGCCAAAGCGACGCTCGAAGCGGTTGGCTTGGGAGACCGCATCCATCACCAGCCTCAGGAGCTTTCCGGCGGCCAGCAGCAGCGCGTGGCGATTGCCCGCGCCCTGATCAACGATCCGGTGCTGATCATTGCCGACGAGCCGACCGGCAACCTGGACAGCCATTCTGGGGAGGAGATCATGCTCCTGCTCGACAAGTTACATGATCAAGGAGCCACTCTCGTCATCGTCACGCACGATCCAATCGTCGCCGCGCACACTGCGCGGACGATCCATTTGAAAGACGGGCGCATTGATACGATTGTCCACAATGGCAACAATGCCTCGCGGGCGAGCAAAAAGGAGGTGAGCCATGCGGCCGATTGAAGTATTGCGGATTGCCTGGGAAGCGATTGGCAAGAACAAGGTACGCTCGCTGCTGACCATGCTGGGCATCGTCATCGGCGTGGCTGCGGTCATCATCATGATCGCGGTCAGCGCTGGCACGAAAGCCACCATCAGCGACCAAATCACCAGTCTCGGCACGAACTTGATCTTCATCTCGTCGGGCTTCAGCCGGGGGTCGGTCACGTTCAGTTCGGGCGGACTGGTCATGCGCAGCTCGGGCGGACTGGTCTACGACGACGCGACCTCAATTGCCGATCAAGTCAACGGTGTAAAGAGCGTCGTCGTCGAGCAGCAGGCCACGGAGACGGTCAAAGCTGGAAAAGTAACGCTGGATAGTATCGGCATTGTCGGCACGTCGGTGGATTTTCCGGCGGTGCGCAACATGGAAGTGATGGATGGTCGTTATTTCACCGAGGAAGATATCTCGCGCAAGACGAAGGCGGCCGTGCTGGGCTATGACCTGGCGCAAGAGCTTTTTGGAGATGCCGATCCCATCGGGCAGAGTGTCCTCGTCAGTTCAACCAGGTTGACCGTCATCGGCGTGATGGCTGAGAGAGGCACGGTTGGAGAAGTTGATTACGATGCCCGCATGTACATCCCCCTCTCGGTGATGCTGCAAAAATTCAATCGCACCCCCTTTGGCAGGATCACAGGCGACCGAGTCCAGATGATCTATGTACAAATCGCCGATTCGGCCAATATGGATAACGTGATCCTGCAAATCCAACTTTTGCTTGCCAAGCGTCACAACGTTTCGCTGGATTCGGCCGATTTCACCATCACCACTCAGCAGGATATCATCGAGACACAGGAATCGACCACGTCGGCTTTCCGCTCATTGCTGGCCTGGGTGGCAGGTGTTTCGTTGATTGTGGGCGGCATTGGCATCATGAACATTATGCTGGTCAGCGTCACCGAGCGGACGCGGGAGATCGGCGTCCGGCAATCGGTCGGGGCGACGCCGGGCGACATCCGTTGGCAATTCCTGACCGAGGCATTGTTAATGAGTTTGCTCGGTGGCCTGATTGGCGCACTTGTCGGCGTTGGCGGGTCGTGGCTGTTCGGCACGGTCAGCGACATGCGCACGGTGGTCGTCCCCAGTTCGATCCTGCTGGCCTTCTGTTCTGCGGCTGCTGTCGGCGCGTTCTTCGGCTTCTATCCAGCCAACCGGGCAGCCCAACTCGACCCAATTGACGCGCTGCGACACGAATGAAGAAAAAGGAGATCGAAATGAAAAAAGCAACATTTACTTTCACAGTGCTTACCTTGCTGCTTGCGCTGGTTGCATGTGGGGGAACCAGTAACACGACGAGCAATTCGACCGGCGGAACGGGCAGCACGGCGGACAATTCAACTGCCTCCTTATCGCTGGAGATGCAGCTTCTCATCGGTACGATCAAGCTGGAAGAGACTGATCTGGCCGTGAGCGCGGATCAGGCCTCGCAGTTGCTGCCGCTCTGGCAGGCGTACAAGGAACTGATATCAAGCGACACCGCCGCCCAGGCAGAAATAGATGCGGTCGTTTCGCAGATTCAGAATACAATGACTCAGCAGCAGATCCAAGCCATCACTGATATGAGCCTGACCCGACAGGATGAGTTCGCGCTCATGCAGGAGTTGGGACTGGCGGTCACTTCTGCCAGCGGGACGCCCGTCCCGGGGATGGGCGAGAGGCCGCAATTCTTTGGGCCTGAAGGCGACACCGGCGGGCCGATGGTCGTCCAAGGCGGCGGCCCAGGCGGAGGCTTCGCAGGAGGTCCCGGCGACCAGGGGTTCGACCCGCAGCGGATGGCGACTGCACAGGCCCAAGGGCAATCTGGCAGGTCAAATAACCGTGTCCCCATGCCCTTGCTGAAGGCACTGATTGACTTGTTGCAAAAGAAGGTGCAGCCCTAGCCTCAGTACGATCGGCACTATGCCACCAGCCTTTTTGAAACACGCCGCGGGAGTAGCTCGAGGATGGAGGATGTTCTCTCCTTTGTCCCCTTGCCTATACTGATAAAGTAGAGCATAATCGCCAACGTGTCGTGCCGTGAACCAGACGTTCAAGTGATTGTCCAACCTCGCCACACCATTCAGTGTGGTTGGACTATTCCATAAAACTGGAGCAGGATTTTGAAAAGAACTACGACGAAGATGCGTAACTTACGGCATACAATCGTTCTCGTGGCCGGAATGCCAAGGGCTGGTACGGCCTGGTATTTCAGCCTGGTGAACGATCTTTGGTTGGCACATGGCGGTCAAGACGCACGAGAGCTGCGCTCTCGTTATCACCTTGAGAAATATGTGAGCAGAGGTAATGCTCAAATTGACCTCACATTACCTTCTCTCCTGCTTGTCGCCTGGCCCTTTGTATTGGGCTACACGTACGTCCACAAGACACATGATAGCCCGGCAGCGCATCCAAGCAGGCCGGTATCCCGCTGGTTGACACTATGCTATCTAAAGAAACACTGGTTCACACCATTGTATATCTATCGTGATCCGCGCGATGTGATTCTATCGGCATATGAGTATGGACGCCGGAAAGCAGAAATAGGTCATCCGAATGCCTTCACGGCTCAAGTGCCGAGCATCGAGGCGGGCGTGGATTGGGTCAAGCTCTACCTCAAGAATTGGGCATGGTGGATGAATTATCCTGGTATTGTAGCGACACGTTACGAGGACTTTATCACTGAGTATGACCACCTTTTGGCGCGAGTGCTGGATTACCTTCAATTCGATTTGAAAGACGACACAGTGCAAGCCATCGCTGAGAAATATCGCCCAGGCCAACCACCACAGCCAGGCACCCATTTTCACAAGGGTGTAGTTGGACGTTTCCAAGGGATATTCACGCCCAAGCAGATACAGCTTTGTGCCGAACAGCTTGGTCCTTACATTCGAGAAATGGGCTATTCTCTCGAGAAGATATGACCAAAACTATCTTAGTTGTAGATGACGAACAGCGATTGGTATCACTGGTAGGAACGTACCTGACTCAAAGCGGGTTTCGTGTCGTCACTGCCTCCAATGGCTTGGAGGCGCTTTCGGCGGCTCAGCGTGAAAACCCGGACTTGATCATCCTCGACATCATGATGCCCGAAATGGACGGCTATGAATTCATGCGAAAATATCAGGCTGGACGTGACACGCCTGTCATCTTGTTGACGGCCCGTGTGGAAGAGGATGAGAAAGTGGTCGGACTTGAGCTGGGTGCCGATGACTACGTGACCAAGCCTTTCCGTCCGCGCGAATTGATCGCGCGCGTAAAAGCGGTATTACGACGCAGCGGGGTAAAAGCGCCAGAGGCAAAAGTCTTGCACGTGGCCGATGTCCGCCTAGATCGCGAAAATCACACGGTTAGCGTTGCGGGCAGGTTCGTGAATCTGACCCCCTCTGAATTCGAATTGCTGGCCGCGCTGATGTCTGCCCCGGGCCGCGTTTTCTCGCGCCTCGACCTGCTCGAATATATCCAAGGCGTGCGCTTCGACGGCTACGAGCGCACGATTGATATCCATGTCAAGAACCTGCGCGCCAAAATCGAGCCCGCGCCCAGCTCGCCGCGCTATATCGAGACGGTGTACGGTGTAGGCTATCGTTTTGCCAGGGAGTGAAATCATGCGCTCGATCACCGTCAAATTATTACTTGCATTTTTGGCGATCAGCCTGGTCAGCGTGGCATTGATCGTGCTTTCTGCCCGCTGGATGACAGAGAGGGAATTCAGGAGTTATCTATTCGATCAGAATCGGACAAACACCATTTCTGCGCTGGCAAATTACTATGATTCAAATGGGAACTGGATCAGCATCGAAAACGCTCCGCTGGTTCCGGAAATACCGTCTCCCCCGCGAGGCATCGAAGGAAATAATCGGTTTTTTACCTTAACGGATACTGGCTACCATGTAATACTAGCAGGGCCAGGAGACCAAGTTGGCACTGTGTTATCACAGGGAGAGATCGAAAGCGGGCTGCCAATAATCGTTGATGGAAATACCGTTGGATTCATGGTGACCAGGCAGCCGATCATCCGCGCAAATCCCGAAGAAACCGCATTCCTCGACCGCATCAAGCAGATTTATATCTTGAGCACGGTTGGCGTCATTGCACTGGCCTTGATCCTGGCTTTTCTGTTCTCCCGCACGCTGACGCGCCCGATCCGCGAATTGACTGCGGCAACCGCCCGTGTCGCTGCAGGCGACCTGGCGCAAGAAGTGCCCGTGCGCTCACGCGACGAATTGGGCGAACTGGCAGCTTCTTTCAATCAGATGAATGCAAGATTGGCCCAGTCGCTCAATCTACGCCGTCAGATGACCGCTGACATCGCCCACGAACTGCGCACGCCGCTCAGCGTCATCCTCGGTCATGCAGAAGGGGTGCACGATGGCGTTTTAGCGCCGTCTATCGAGACGTTCGAGATCATCCGCGATGAAGCCAGCCGTCTGGAAAAGCTGGTAGATGATTTACGCACACTTTCGAGAGCCGACGCGGATGAACTTCCCATCGAGCGCCAAGCCGTTGCTCCGGCAACGTTGCTCAAAGATGTGCAGGCAGCTCACAGCCATCGTGCGGAGCAAAAAAATATCACTCTCAGCATACAGGTCGCCCCTAACCTGCCTGAGATCGTCGTGGACCCGGGTCGGATGATGCAGGTCTTGAGCAACCTGGTGGATAACGCCCTGCGCTACACACCAGAGGGGGGACGAGTTTTATTATCCACAAAAATGGCTAATGAGAAGTTGGAGATCAGGGTTCAGGATAGTGGTCCAGGTGCCGCGGAAGGCGAATTGGATCATATCTTTGACCGTTTCTACCGTTCTGACCCCTCTCGTCAAAGAGATGAAGGCGGCTCAGGGTTGGGGCTTGCCATCGCGCGCGCCATCGTCGAGAAGCACGACGGCCACATCTGGGCAGAGAGCAAGCCGGGAGAGGGTTTGACAATCATTATCCATCTGCCGGCCAAAGATGGGGAAAAACTTGTAGAGGGGAGCACCTAAACGGCTTGCCCTGAACCACCACCCTCAAAAATCCTCTTTGCTGCACTGGCATTGTGCATCCACCCGTCGCGGAAGGTTATCGGCCCCTTGCTGGTAGGCGCGGAAACGCTTCGGCTGGCGTGGCAGGATTCTTTACACTGATTGGTTTGGTAAAATGGTGGGATAGGAGCGACAAATGAGCAAACGCAGTATCGTTGAACAAATCCAGGCACATGGCGCGGTCGCCGCGCACACCACCGGGCGCTATGTAGATATTGTCAGCCACGTCCCCGTCAAAGTGACGATGGCCACGCCGATTTATATGGGGAAAGAGAAACTTCGCAAAGGCGACAAAGTCGCGATCATTGACATGGATGACAGTGTGGCTTTCATTTGCATCGTCAGCCAGGTCGAAACCAGCCGCATCTCGAAAACGCAGACTCTCATTCTCGATAAGGCGAAAAAAATCAAGTTAGAATAAAATTGGTCAATCATAATATGATTTTCCCTGACTGGGAAGAAAAACCGTCAGAGCAAAACTCTATTCGGAGAGCATCATGGATAACAACAAAACGGGCCTGCGCAGCCTGCCCCGCAACGTCTGGGTGCTGACTGCCACTTCCTTCCTCACCGACATCTCCTCTGAGATGATCGTCAACCTGATCCCGCTCTTCCTGGCAAACGTGCTCAAGACCGGCACGGCGGTCATCGGCCTGATCGAAGGCATCGCCGAGACTACCGCCAGCTTGATGAAAATCTACTCCGGCGCCCTTTCGGACAGACTCGGTAAGCGCAAGTGGCTGACCGTGGCCGGCTATGGCCTCTCGACCATTGCCAAGCCTTTTCTCTATTTTGCCGAAACCTGGCACTGGGTGTTGGGCGTCCGCTTCAGTGACCGGCTGGGGAAGGGCATCCGCACCGCACCGCGCGATGCTCTGGTTGCAGACAGCATCAACGACAAACAGCGGGGGCTGGCCTTCGGCCTGCATCGCGCTGGGGATACGAGCGGGGCGTTCCTCGGACTGGGAACTGCCGCCGTTATCGTTTGGCTGACTCAGGCCGGGGCCGCCGATCTCACCCGTCGCACCTTCCAGATTGCCGTGCTGGCCAGCATCGTCCCAGCGCTGCTAGCAGTGCTCGTGCTGGCCCTGGGCGCGCGCGACGTGAGTGGGAAGAGCAAGTTGGAAACCTCAGTTCTGAGTCTAAAGGGGATGGACAACCGCTTCAAACTCTTTATACGGGTGCTGGTGTTGTTCACCTTGGGCAACTCATCGGACGCCTTCATCATCTTGCGCGGCCAGGAGCGCGGCCTGGACGTGGTGCAGGTGATGCTCATGTTGATGACCTTCAACCTGATCTACGCCTCGCTTTCTGGCCCCTTGGGCGCACTCTCGGATAAGATCGGTCGCCGCAAGCTCATCATCGGCGGGTGGATCGCCTACGGACTGGTCTATCTCGGTTTTGCCCTCTCGAAAACCGGTTGGCAGATTTGGACACTCTTTGGGCTGTATGGCATCTACTACGCCGCCACAGAAGGCGTTGCCAAGGCATTGATCGCCGACCTGGTCGCGCCAGAACGGCGCGGCACAGCTTACGGCCTCTACCTACAACGCCGCCATCGGGCTGACCGCCTTCCCAGCCTCACTGATTGCGGGTTTGCTCTGGCAGGGGGCCTTTGGCTGGACAGGCTTCGGGGCGTCCGCTCCGTTCTTCTTCGGTGCAAGCCTGGCCCTGCTGGCGGGGCTATTATTCTGGAAGTTGGTGAGATAGCATGAACCTGACCCTCTCCGCACGCCAGCCTTTTTCCTTCCTTTCCATAGTCAACTCGCATGGTTGGGTGCAGCTTGCTCCCTTTGGTTACGACAAGGAAACCGAGACCCTCTCCTACATCTTTCGGCTCGAGCCCGGCCGCGTTGTCGAACTGCGCCTGCGCTCTGCTGCCAGCGGCGTCAGAGCAGAAGTGGATGGCACATTGTCCGCAGTCGAGCGCAGCGAGATAAGGCGTGCTGTTGCCTGGATGCTCGGCCTCGACATGGATTTCTCCGAGGTCGAGTCCCGCTTCGAGAAGTGGGGCAAGTGGAAAGGACTGGCCTACTGGTTCTGGGATTGGTCATATAAGGGATAAAGTATGGACGAGCAAATTGCCACTTCGATTACCAACCTGACGTGGGGCCAGATGGAAGTCACTACTGGAGGTCAGGTGTTCCGCTTCAAAGACTGCAAAGTATGGCCCGGAGGGGCGGCGGCGTGGAATTGGAACGACACTGGTACGCAGCACGAACCGGGCATCCAACCGGCCGACCTCGAAGAGATTCTAGAAAAGGGCGTGGATGTGATGATCCTAGCGCACGGCGTCTTCTCTCGCCTGGGCGTCTGCCCAGAGACCGAGGAACTGCTGCGGGAGCGCGGCATCGAGTATCACATGTTGGACACCAAGGAAGCCGTAGCCCTATACAACGATTTGGTGGATCAGGGTCGGCGAGTCGGCGGCATCTTTCATTCGACGTGTTAGCAGATGCTGGCCATTGATAGCCGATCACAGGTGCTTCCCAATAATTATGGAAACCAAACCAATTCGTTTCATTGGTGAAGAAATCGAAGTCCGCTTCGACGAACCACCGGTGATGGAGAAAAAGCCCGACTGTCCGGATGGATTTGCCTGGCAAGGGAAAACTTACCGCGTAGTCGAGATGCTGGATGAATGGTCGGATTTCACGCGGCGGGGCAAATACGCCCGCAACATGACGCCCGGCCACGCCGCAATTGCCTCCACGCGCGGTTCGTGGGGCGTGGGCCGATTTTTCTTCCGCGTGCGCGCCGATACCGGCCAGATTTTCG
Source organism: uncultured Chloroflexus sp. (assembly GCA_964478375.1). Classification (GTDB taxonomy): domain Bacteria; phylum Chloroflexota; class Anaerolineae; order Anaerolineales; family Villigracilaceae; genus CG2-30-58-95. The sequence continues at coordinate 11,401 of CAYZIQ010000020.1, forward strand.
ATCTCTACTATGATCGCGCGCCGAAAGATTCCAATCATCGCATGGGGGAGTGGTTTTTGTTCCGTGAGATGTCCGCTGGATAGAAATTTCCCGTGTGTCGGTGATAAAATAATACGCGGTCGTTCGACCACTATCTCAGCAAACTTTTCCGAGGAAATGCCATGAAAAAAACTCAACTGGCCTTGCTGGTCAGCCCGGCGCATGGCATGGCCGTGCGCTACTGGCGATATTACATCAGCAACCAGAACATCTTCGACCAGTTGCACGCCAGCGCCGTTTTCTATAGCACCTACTCGCACAGTTGGGGTCTGGCTGCCGGCAGCGGCTTGCCTACGGAAGGATCATTCCACGAGGTGGTCCTGCCCAAGCTGCTCGACGTCGTCAATGCCAATTACACGTTGAACTGCAATACCGTCCAGACCGGCGGCACCAGCTACGATACGTCCTGGCCGGCGGAATACGCCAATGTCAATTTCTATTCCATCTACAGACCGGGCACGGCCGGCGACGAGATGAACTGGCGCACCTGGCTTGTGGGGGTGGAATACGTGAAAGGTCAGCCTTACGTTTTTGCCTTGATCCACTTCCAGTGGGAGCCGTAAGAGCAGTGATTAGTGAGTAGTGAGCAGTAATCAGTTTTCGGAGGGGCGGACCCGTTCCAGCAGTGGAGCGGGTCCGTGCTTTTTAGGTTGACATCCTGCTCTTATTGCATATAATTATTATTGATAATATTTGCAATAAGGAAAACAACGATGTCTTGTCTTGCTCTCCACTCTAACGTCTTGCGTCAGCGCGGTTTCCGCATGACCCCGCAGCGGCTCTCTATCCTTGAAGCCTTGCATCACGACGGTCACCTCTCCCCTGCTCAGGTCTATGCACGCGTCCGGCAGACTGGCATGACCGAGGCTACAGTCTATCGCACGCTAGAATTCCTGACAGAGAACAACGTCATTTTCGCCGCCCATAACAGCAATGGGCATTTGACCTACGAGCTGGCGGGCCACGATCATCATCACCTGATCTGCCGCAGCTGCGGCGCACAAGTGGGAATCGAACACGATGCGTTGAACGGGGTGATCGGCCAACTCGAACAGCAAACCGGTTACCGACTAAACACCGGACACCTGACCCTGTTCGGCCTGTGCCCAAGCTGTCAAAATCTTTCCCCTACGGAGGTTGTGAAATGATGTATTCACCCGCCCCCATGCACATCCCGGACGGTTTTCTTTCCACCCTGGTATCTGTTATCCTTTGGGTAGTCTCGGCCATTGCCGTGGCCTATGCCCTGCGGCGGGTTGGCAAGGATTTGGGCGAGCGCCAGGTACCACTGATGGGCGTGCTGGCAGCGGCCATCTTCGCCGGTCAGATGCTCAACTTCAGCGTCACCGGCGGGACGTCCGGCCACCTGCTTGGCGCAGCCCTCGCCACCATCCTGCTCGGCCCGTGGGCGGCGGTCATCGTACTGACCAGCGTGGTCAGCATCCAAGCGCTCATCTTCCAAGACGGCGGCCTGTTGGCCCTGGGTGCCAACTTGTTCAACATGGCGGTCATCGGCGTGACGGTATCGTACTTCGTTTACACCAGCATCCAGAAACTGGCGCGCGGCAAATCGTGGGGCGTCTTTGCTGGTGGGTTTGCAGCAGCCTGGCTCTCGATCGTAGTCGCCGCGTTGGCTTGCGCCCTCGAGCTGGCTCTTTCTGGTACTTCGCCGGCAAATATTTCCGTCCCAGCGATGGGCGGCATCCACATGTTGATTGGCGTCGGAGAGGGACTCATCACCGTTGGCGCGCTGGCCTTTCTTTACGCGGCGCGACGCGACCTGCTCCACATGGGTGAGACAGCACCCAAGGGCAGCGCGGCAGTCTGGATCTTTGGCCTGGGTATCGCCGCCTTGTTGGCCATCCTCTCCCCACTGGCTTCCGCCCATCCCGACGGCCTAGAATGGGTGGCTGAGCAAAAAGGCTTCCTTGAAACAGGGCGCGCGCCCCTCTACAATATCATCCCAGATTACATTTTTCCTGGCATCTCGAATCGAGCGCTGGCAACCATCGCAGCTGGAGTCATCGGCGCGCTGATCGTCTTCGGCGTTGCCCTGGGTGTGGCCTACTGGCGAAGGATCAAAAAAGTCTCCTGAGTCTTCTTTCCACTGGCGACTGACGACATTCGACTGGTGACTTCTTCATACACGTACACTTCCTTGACCCGTACCGACCGCGCACCAGCCCCATCCATGCCCTGGATGGGCGCATTAAGTTCGTGCTGACGGTAGCGTTCATCCTGACTGTCTCTCTGACGCCGGTTGCGGCCTGGCCAATCTACATTCTGCTCTTTGCCTTGATTCTTTCGGCCGAGATTCTTTCCGGTCTGGGTGTGGGGTATGTGCTGAAGCGTGCCATGCTGGCCCTGCCATTCGTGCTCGCGGTACTGCCTGTGATTTTCACGCTGAAGGGTATCCCCCTCTTTACCATCCCTTTCGGACCATGGACATTGACCGCCTCACTCGAAGGACTGGAACGCTTCATCGGCGTGGCGCTGAAATCCTGGCTGTCGCTCCAGGCGGCAATTGTATTGGCCTCGTCAACGCCTTTCCCGGAATTGCTTCAGGCTATGCGTGCCATCCGCATCCCGCGCTTGCTGGTGGGGATGTTCGGGCTGATGTGGCGCTACCTGTTCGTGCTGGTGGATGAAGCCCTGCGGCTGATGCGGGCGCGCGCGGCGCGCTCTGGTCAAGGAACGATAACGGGCATGAGGTCCGGCGGGAGCGTGACGTGGCGGGCACGCGTGGCAGGCGGGATGGCCGGCAACCTTTTCCTGCGGGCGTTCGAACGCAGCGACCGTATCTACGTTGCCATGCTGTCGCGCGGTTACGACGGCGAAGTCCGCACCCTTCCGCTTCCACCTCTGACTGGCGGCGGTTGGCTGGCCTTGGCGGCCGGCCTGTTCCTGCTGCTCTTGCTGCTCCTATTCGGGATCTTCTTCTGGGGTTAGCCCATGCACCACTCGATTGAAGTTCGAGACCTCTCATTCTCTTATCCCGACGGCCACGAGGCTTTGAAGAATGTTTCTTTGAGCATCACCCCTGGAGAAAAGGTGGCCTTAGTCGGGCCGAACGGGGCAGGCAAGTCCACGCTGCTCCTGCACCTGAATGGCATCCTAACCGGCCAGGGACAGGTGATGGTCTGCGGGCTGAGGGTTGAGCAAAAGAATTTCGGTCGCGTCCGCGCCGCGGTCGGGCTGGTCTTCCAAAACCCGGATGACCAGTTGTTCTCGCTGACTGTTTTCGATGACGTGGCCTTCGGCCCACTCTACCAGGGACTTGAGCCTGCGGAGGTGGCCCGACGTGTCGACTCCGCCCTGGCCGCTGTCCGTATGACGAACTATGCCCAGCGCGTCTCCCACCACCTGAGCGCGGGCGAGAAGAAGCGCATCGCCATCGCCACCGTCCTTTCGATGCAGCCGGAGGTGCTGGCGCTGGACGAGCCGACAGCGGGACTCGATCCCCGCGCCCGGCGCGCGTTAATTAACCTGCTGCGCGACTTACCAATGACGATGCTGGTCTCCAGCCACGACTTGGCAATGGTACGCGAACTGCTGCCGCGCATGGTCATCATGGACGAAGGGAAAATCGCGGCCGATGGGCCAACGGGAGAATTGCTAAAGGACGAGAAATTACTGGAAGCCCATGGACTGAAGAGGCTATGAAATGTCAGGAACCCGGTTTCTTCGAGAAACCGGGTTCCTCATTCAGGGATGCTTTTCCCGTTTTTAAAGCCCTGCTGCTTTACGCAGCATATCGGCCTTATCTATCTTTTCCCAGGGAAGGTCGAGGTCGTCACGCCCGAAGTGACCGTAGGCGGCCGTCTTGCGGTAGATGGGACGGCGCAGGTCCAGGTCACGGATGATGGCGCCAGGGCGCAGGTCGAAGTGCTCGGTGATGAGCGCAGCGATCTTCTCATCGGGAATCTTGCCGGTGCCGAACGTTTCGATGTTGACCGAGAGCGGGTGCGCCACGCCAATAGCATAGGCCACCTGGATCTCGCAGCGGTCAGCCAGTCCCGCCGCGACCACGTTCTTGGCCGCCCAGCGCGCCGCGTAGGCCGCCGAACGATCTACTTTGGTGGGGTCTTTGCCGGAGAACGCGCCGCCGCCGTGACGGCCCATGCCGCCGTAGGTATCGGCGATGATCTTGCGCCCGGTCACGCCGGCGTCGCCCTGGGGGCCGCCGATGACGAAGCGCCCGGTCGGGTTGACGTAGATCTTGGGGCCGCTGTCCCACATGTCAGAGGGAATGACCGGTTGGATGATATGTTCGATGACACCCTCGCGGATTTCGGCATGCGAGACTTCGGGGGCGTGCTGGGTGCTGACCAGAACAGTATCCACGCGCTTGGGCTTGCCATAGGCGTACTCGACCGTGACCTGAGCCTTGCCATCCGGGCGCAGCCAGGGCAGGATTCCAGCGCGTCGGACTTCGGCAAGGCGGCGAGTTAATTTGTGCGCCAGGTAAATAGGCATCGGCATCAACTGCGGGTTTTCGGTGCAGGCAAAGCCGAACATCATGCCCTGATCGCCAGCACCGATCTTGTCCAGATCTTCCTTGTCGCCCTCTTTGGCTTCCAGCGACTGACTAACGCCCATGTCAATATCGGGGGATTGCTTGGCAATGGCCACCAGCACGCCACAAGTGTTGCCGTCGAAGCCCTTCTTGGCGCGGTCGTAGCCAATCTCGAGGATGACCTTGCGGGCCAGTTCGTCGTAATTGATCTGGGCGCGGGTGGTGATCTCGCCCAGCAGCATCACGAAACCGGTCTTGGTGGCGACTTCACAGGCCACGCGGCTCATCGGGTCTTGCTCGAAGCAGGCATCCAGAACGGAATCGGCAATCTGGTCGCAGATCTTGTCGGGGTGGCCCTCGGTCACCGATTCGGAGGTGAACATCAGCTTGGGCGAGGACATGAAGGTGGTACTCATAAAGGTTGGGTCTCCTTTGAAAAGAAATTGCCCCTTCTGGACATCTCGAAAGGGCAATTGCGCAGGAGGCACGGCTGCCCTCTCATCTTCCCAGAAATCGGGTAATCACACGGGATTACCCCTACTGCCGGAATTGGCACCTTCCGCGCGGACGACCACAAGGGGTCGCCCCTACGGGGGTTGCCGAGGCTTCATCGGGCCGGTCCCTCCGCCTCTCTGGATAAGAGTTGCCGATTGGGGCTATTGAGTTGTGGAGAAAATGATACCACAGGATGCGGGCAGCGTCAAATTCGGACAATGACCCAATAATTCTATGAGTTGAGTAGCAAAATTATCTTGTTGCCGCAGGCGACAGCCACCTCGGAAGTGACTGTCACCTGCCATCTGGGCGTATTGCCTCCCAGTCTTTTACTTTCCCCAGCAGCGGGGCAAGCGGCTCAAGCTCTGAAACCGGCACGGCCAGATTCTTAACGCGCGTTTGGTCGTATTGGAAGACACGGCTGCCAGCGGGCAGCACGTGCGCTTTGCGACGGAATTCCTCGTGAGTCAGGTAACCGGCCAGCAGGATGTCCATGCCGTAGACCCAGATGTTGCCCCATTCATGTGGCTGGACGAGGTACGGCTCGCCGCGCACCGGGCTGTAGAGACCGATGCGGACCTCGGGCCTGCGTTGCGCGTGGACGTAGGCCACCGTATGGAAATTTCCATCCACTGCCACCCGCGTCTTCGGCGGCAGCTCGAGCGAGGCGGTGACGAAGTTCCGCCCGGCATCCTGCCCGCCGATCTCCACCGTCAGCGGCTCTTCACACTCGCTTTTCAGCGCCAGCTTTTCGAGCGGTGTCCAGACCTTCGGCCGCGCCCAAATCTCCGGCATGGGGTGGATGAGATAAACCGGCTGACCGGCGGCAATCGCCTTTTGCAAGTCTGCTTGCGAGACGGCGGTCAGCGCCAGCAGAAAGACAAAGAGATAAATATCCTGGCGGGTGTGTCCCTCAGCAATGAACTGGTCGAGCGGGACGAGCGCCGGTGCTCCCAGCAGCAGGCTTGGGTCGCGGCGCACCAGGCTGATCTGTCTGCGGCGGGTGAGGAGGAAGCTTTTCACGTCACAGCGATGCCCGCCCAGCGAAACGTCGTAGCGGTCGGGATCGGTGAACGGCGTCGCGCCGAGCACATCGAAGGGGATACCCTGCTCGACTAGATAGCGGCGGAAACCAAGTTCCACTGCCACGCCGCCCACGATGCGCCGCAGGCGGTCAAGCGGCGAGCCGCCCATGCGGTCGTAGGTATAAGCCAGTGAGCGGCAGGCATAGGCAATGCCGCCTTCGGTTAGTTCGGGGGTGTAGGGGAGGTGGAGGAGGTCTTGGCTACTCAGCATGGCCCTTATGTTTTATGCTTTGCGCATTACGTCGTAAAACGTGAAGCGTGAAACGCAAGCCCTCCTACTCGTTTCTGAACTGCAAACAATAGTGATGGAACGTATTGCTCACCCACGCGGAGCCGAGTCCGTACGGTGCAAGGGACTGATTATCCTGGCACCAGATTTTCTCATCCTTGAGCACGTACACCTTGCCAAGTTCGCGGCCCAAATCCCAGGCAAGAGGATAGATTTTGCCGCCCTTCTTGACATTTTTGACGATGATTGTAAGATAGGCTTTCTCGCGCAGCAATGGCTTCAGCCCTGCGTAAATTGCCACCAGTCTGGCAAGAAACTCCTCGTAATTGTGAACATTGCCCAGGTCACTCGGGTCATCGGAGTAGAAGACATCCAACTCCGGCGCGGTACGGCGCTTCTTCTGCGTCTCCGCGCCGCGCGCGTGGAGCATGTCCCAGTAGGGAGGAGAAGTCAAAACATAGTCGAAAGTCAAAGGTCCCAGGTCGGGGATGTGCGCAGCATCAGCAGTAATGACCTTCGACGTCAGATCTTCGACGCCCGCTCCCAATGAGGCGCGCTCCTCCGCGATGATCTGCCGCGCGATCTCGGCGTATTTCGGATTCAGTTCGATGCCGTAGGAATTGCGTCCCGCGCGCAGGGCAGCGACCAGCGTCGAGCCGGTGCCGGCCATCGGGTCCAGCACGGTTTCGCCGCGCTTGGTAAAGAACTCGATGAACTCCTGTGCCAGCGTCTCCGGGAATTTAGCGGGGTGCACCAGCACGCCTTTTTTGCGCGGCGGCGGGTTGTGGATGAACCAGGATTTCTGGAACTTGAGCCAGGCTTTGGAATCGAGATCATTCAAGCGATTTTTAAGGGTCATTTCATCCGAGCCGTATAAAACGTGATGCGTGAAACGCGATTGTCAATCGCCAATCATAAATCCGAAATCGTAAATCCTCATGGCGTCGGGCTGGCGTAAGAGACGGCGTACACGACCAGATTCGAGAAGCTGGCCGTCACCGGGTCGTTGCCTGCGGATTGGGCGAAGACGCCCAGCATCCCTTGCCAGAAGAGCGGGTCACGAACGGTGAACTGGTAGCGGTCATTCAAGAAGAAGCGCATCTCGGAGCCGACCGCCCAGACGCCGAGCTTGACCTCACCGGGCGAGCCGGGGGGCGCGTCGCCGCTCGGCAGCCAATCTTGCACTGGATAAGGCTGGCTGCTGCGGACGCGTTCCAGCCGCACCTGGCTAGCACAATTGACGACGTAGCGATAGTAATCGCTGCCAGATTGGACGCGCACGAGCAGACCGTACTGATCCTTGCCTCGGCACAGGCTAAGACTGGCGGTGATCTCGGCGTAGAAATCCCGCAGCACCGGTTCCTTGCGCAGGCTGAGTATGGCAATGCCCGGCTTGCTGATCGCCAGCGTCAGCCGGTTGCTCTCGACGAGGGCGCTGGCAGTGTTGGATACCGCCGTATCCCATAACTCCGGCTCATCGAAATTATCGCTGAAGAGCACTTCCCTTAGGCCGGGATGTCCCTCTGGTGTGGGGACGACAATCTGCGTCGGGATGGGTGTGTTCGTTTCGGTCGGGGGAAACCAGACGATAGTAGGCGTGACGGTTTGGGTGGCGGTGGGAAGCGAGGAGGGTGTTGGCGTCGCGGAAGTCTGGAACAGCCCGCCGCAAGCTGTCAGCCCGAGCAATCCCACCAGCATGAGGAGCCTCCCAAGTCTCATGATCATATTTGATAACGCCGAACAATATTCGGGATCAAGTACTCGTTGAAGGAGCGATGTACATCGTAAGCTGGTTGCCAGCCCCAGTCACGACGGGCATCGTCGTCGTTCAAATCAGCTGGCCAGCTATCCACAATACGCTGGCGTCTCACGTCAGGTTTGAAAGCGATTTGCGCCTTGGGGAAGGCTTCCACGACCAGGTCACATATCTGGGCCGCGGTCAGGCTGAAGCTGGTCACGTTGTAGACACAACGCCGCAACTTGTTTTTTGGAGCCTGCGCCAGGTTCACCAGGGCTGTGACCGCATCCGGCATAGCCATGAAAGGGATGATAGCATCCTCGCGCACGAAGCAGGCATACGGTTCACCTTTAGCAGCCGCGTGCAGCATTTCCGGGCCATAGTCGCTCGTCCCACCGGAAGGAACTGTAAATGCGCTGATCAGACCAGGAAAACGCACGCAGCGAAAGTCAAGCATGACCGGCTGTTCGGCGGCCAGTTGGCGGTAATACTGGCTGAAGTAAGTCCCCAACAACTCGCAGTACAGCTTGTTGCAGCCGTACATGGTGATCGGATAATTCCATTCCCACTCGCGCACGCGCGGAAAGCTGGCTTTCGTCTTCAAGTCAGGCAGGCCGTAGGCGGCAATCGAACTGGGAAAGATAAAAAGCACCGGCTCTTTGCGCCACTCGGACTGCTCGGCAGTCAACCGCAGAAGCCCCATCGTTCCTTCTACGTTCACTTGATGTGCTTCTACAGGGGTGAATTCACCTCGGGTGGAGAGCAAGGCAGCCAGATGGTAGATGGTCGTGATCTCGTACTCGCTGACCAGTCTGGCAAGCAGCGAGTTATCCAAAATGTCTCCCTGGATGTGTGTTGAAAGGTGCGCGATCTCAACAGGCGCCGGGCGGATATCGAGCGTGACGAGGCTGGTATTGCCTCTTTCGGCCAAGTTCTTGACCAGTGCCTGTCCTACCTCACCGACAACACCAGTGATGAGGGTGACTTTTTTACGCATGAATGTCTCCTGGTTTTAGAATATCATTTTGAGCGATTGCCAATTGCATCACAATAGCCTATGAGCTCCCATTATATCAAGCGCGAGGGTGGGTTACCACTGCCATTCACCATGATTCGCTGTCGCCAGCAATGATATAATCCTTGCAGGTGAGTTCATGAGAAATAAACTGATTCCGGTCACTGGCATTTTTCTGGTTGCTTTTCTGCTCCTGCGGCTCTCGGTTGACGTCATGGCTGCCTCGCCCGTCCAGGGTCAGACCTACGCCACACCGACGCCCGGCCCGGATGGGCGGATTATCTACATTGTTCAGGAAGACGATAATTGCCTGCGGATTTCCCTGTTGACAGGTGTTTCGATGGAATATCTTCGCCAGACGAACCATCTGGACGAGAACTGCACTATTCGGACCGGGCAAGAACTGGTCATCGGCATCGGCGCGCCCCCAGCCGCCTCGCCGACTCCTGGCCCATCTCCCACGCCGACCCTCAGCTTGCCTACCGCGACCCCTGCCAGCGGAGGCACTGCGGAGGTCTGTGTGGCCTTGTATAATGACGGCAACGGCGATGGCCTGCGCCAGGCGAACACGGATGCGCTGGGAAATTACATCGCGGACGGAACCGAGCCGATCGTCGCGGGCGGCGCGATCAGCCTGACGAGTCTGACCGGCACATATTCTCGGACGTTGGACACTGTTGAAGGATACGATCCAGTCTGCTTCACAGACGTTCCGGCTGGGAATTATTCGGTCAGCGCTGCCGTGCCAGATGGTTACAATCCAACCACGGCGCTCAGTAGTACCTTGCAGGTTATGCCGGGCGATTCCATTTACGTCAGTTTCGGCGCACAAGTGAAATCCCAAACTCCCACCGAAAGTGGGAGCGTAGCACGGTCGCCGTTATTGGGCATCGCAGGCGCGCTGTTCCTCCTGGCAGGGATCGGCCTGGGCGTCTTTGCCTGGCGGATGAGAAAATAGCCTCTTTTGGTTGCCAAGCACGCAACCACTTATCCCATCGGATGGCGCATCCGCTGGCCGCCGATCAGGTGCAGGTGAAAATGGGGAACGGTCTGCCCGCCATGCGCGCCGGTATTGACGATCAACCGGTAGCCGTTCTCGTGAATCCCCTCTTGTCTGGCTAATTGCTTTGCCACGCTGAACAGATGGCCGATCAGCGGCTCGTCTTCGGGCGCCAGCTCGTTGACCGAGCCGATGTGCCGGTTGGGGACGATCAGGATATGCACCGGCGCGGCGGGATGGGCATCGCGGAAGGCAGTCACTTGTTCGTCGCGGTAAAGGATCGCGCCGGGCACCTCGCTCCGGATAATCTTGCAGAATATACACGGTGACATTTTAGCCAGACTCCGTAACAGCGCGGTGGTCAAGTAGCCTGCCACACCGTGCGTCAGGAAGGCGCGCAATCTCCTTTGTTTCTCATCCCAACGAGTCATGGTGTAGCAGCCGGGATCGGCCCGTAGTCGGGCGCGCAGACGATGTCATAGTATTCCAGCTCCGTGGCTTTGTTTGCCTCGGCGTAGGCGGCTGCTTCCCGGCCAATGACGCGCACGTCATCAATGTGGTTGTCTGCGTCGAAGGACCAAAAGCGCGGCAAGACCATCAGCGGGTCATTGACCGAACCTTCGGGCATGTACGAGGGCCGCTGCGGATCGGATTTGTCGCTCAGCGGGATCCAGTCGAACATCAGCGGGCCGCGCGGGTTGATGGTAAAGCCCAGCCGGTAACCAGTTTGACGCGCCAACTGCGCGGCGTGCGGCGTAAATCCGCCGCCGGGCCAGATGAAGGCAATGGGTGATTTGTGAAAATACTCCTGGAAGGCAGCGACGGAACCTTGCATCTCGCCCAGGATGTAACTATCCGGGCTATATTCGGAAATCGGCGTGTTGTGAACAACCCCATGTGCCTGATGATCCACCCAACCCTCGGCTTCCAAATCAACCTGCTGCTGCCAGAGGTCGGCGGTGTTGTTCGGCGTGTTGATCCAGGCATTGACCACCGGCCAGCCCCACTGTTCCCAATAAGGGCGGAAATAGGTGTTGAAATACTCGGCGTAGTGACGGTCATCCACGAGCAACAGGGCGGAGCGAAATGGGATTTTCGCGTTATGTTCCAGGAAATCGGCTAACTGCCCGGTGTTGATCGCCTGGAATTCTTGTTCGTGCAGATCGCGCATCAATATCTCGAATGCGCTCGAAGTGATCTGGTTATAGTCGCTTGGTTCGTCACCCGGCTTGAGAATGGAATGAAACATGATGACCATCACCACCGTGCCAGGCGCGGCGTTGTTTGGGTCCCACTTGGCTTTGAGGTACTGGCAGGTGTCAATGAGGTAAGTATGCGGCATATCGAGCGGATTGAGCAGCTCTGTGGTAAACAAGCCGGGCAGAACTGGCGGCGTGCGGACAGCAGTTACGGTCGGCGTAGGGGTGGGCGTTTCGGTTGGGGAAGGAGTTTGAGTGATTGGATGGTTGGATAGTTGGGAAGTTGAATAGTTAGGCAGTTGGGTAGTTGCGGAGGTGGGCGAGCAGGCGGTCAAAATAGCGGCAAACAGGCCGAGGGTAGCAAAGAATCGGCTGATCCCAGTTCTACTCTTACTGAACACTGAACACTGATTACTGATCACTGACTACTCTCGCCCCGTATGAAAGCCTCTGTCATTTCACGGCATACGCTGTCGCGGAATTGTTTGGGTGGGGTCTTGAAGAAATAGGACGACGGGCCGATGATCGGGCCGGCGAGGCCGCGCTCCAGGGCCAGCTTGGCGCAGCGGACAGCGTCAATCACCACGCCGGCCGAGTTTGGCGAATCCCACACCTCCAGCTTGACTTCCGCGTTGAGCGGCACATCGCCGAAGGTAGTGCCCTCCATGCGGATGTAACACCACTTGCGGTCAGAAAGCCAGGGCACGTAGTCGCTCGGGCCGACATGCACATCGTCTTCGGGCAATTTGTAGGGGAGCATGGATGTCACCGCGCCGGTCTTGGAGATCTTTTTGGATTCCAGCCGCTCGCGCTCCAGCATGTTGAGGAAATCGGTGTTGCCTCCAAAGTTGAGCTGATAGGTGCGATCCAGGCGCACACCGCGGTCCACGAACAGGCTCGTCAAGACACGGTGCAGGATGGTCGCGCCGACCTGAGACTTGATGTCATCGCCCAGGATGGGCAGCTTCTTTTGGCGGAAGCGTTCGGCCCAGTACTCCGACGAGGCGATGAAGACCGGGATGCAGTTGACAAAGGCGCAGCCGGCTTCCAGCACCTGCTCGACGTACCACTTGGTCGCCATTTCCGAGCCGACGGGGAGGTAGGAGACGACCACGTCAGTCTTGGTTTCTTTGAGCAGCTTGACAATGTCAGTGGTCGGACCCGGGGCCTTGACAATGATTTGCGAAAGATACTTACCCAGGCCGTCGTGGGTCATGCCACGCACCACTGGGACATTCAGCCTGGGCACGTCGGTGAACTTGTAAGTATTGTTCGGTTCAGCGAAAATGGCCTCAGCCAGGTCCTTGCCGACCTTGGTCACGTTAATGTCAATGCCGAGGGTGAATTCGATATCGTGAATGTGGTAGCTTCCCAGGTTGACGTGCATTAGGCCTGGAACGCTGGCATCATCTGGCGTGTCTTTGTAGTAATGCACGCCCTGGACAAGCGAGGAGGCGCAGTTCCCCACGCCAATGATCGCCACTCGTACTTTTTTCTTGCTCATGGATGGAACACTCCTTTTACGATGATCTGATACTTTTTCGGAGGCTAATGTTACCTCAACATGTTCACGTTAGCGTGAAACATCCAGTATAATCTATAGACCTACGATTTCAGAGATCACACCCCCGAATCCCTTTCGACTGCGTAACTTCTGAACGATCCAGCATGCTATGGAACAAAACGAGCGAATTCGACACCTTGAGCACCTGATGGGGCTTATCCGCAACCTGAGCGAGCCCATGGAAGTGGAAGCCTTCCTACAATTGGTCATTTCTGCCGCCAGCGAAATAACAGATAGCGAGGTTGCTTCCATCCTGGCGCCGGACGAAGAATCAGGAAAGCTTCACTTCTTGGCGACGCCCTGGTTTCACCGCGACTTGCTCCGCTCGGTTAAAGTCCCGATAGACGCCAGCCTAGCGGGTTGGGTTTTCCAGAACGTTAAACCCAGGATCGTAGCGGATGTTACCACTGAGCCGCGTCACTACAGAGGAGTGGACGAGGCGGATGGGTTCGAGACCCGCTCGCTCCTGGCTGTGCCAGTCGTTTACAGAGGTGAAACGCTGGGCGTACTGGAAGCCCTTAACAAGGCCAGGCAGGCCCATTATACCGAAGAAGATGTCTCGCTCCTGGAGACTTTGGCCGCATTGGCCGCGATTGCTATCCAGAACGCCCGCCAGATGAGCAAGGTCCAGGAATCTTCCAATGAGATGGATCAGCTCGACCAGATGAAAAGCGATTTTATCGCCATTGCCTCGCACGAGCTGCGCACGCCGCTCGGTCTCATCCTCGGACACGCGACCGCTCTCCATGAAACTGTCGTCGAAGAACAGCGCCCGGATGTTGACATCATCGTGCGCAATGCGATGAGCCTGAAGGAGATTATTGACAATATTGCCAACCTGGATAATATCCGACGCGGCATAGCCAGTTTCCACCGCCGCTCTGCTTCCCTGCACCACATCGTCGAGGAGGTCCTGGATTCCTACGTCGAAGAAGCGCACCAGAAAGGCATTTCCATGTCGGCGGATATCAACCCTGACAACTTAGTCGTGGAATGTGACTCATCAAAGATTATCATTGTGTTGAGCAACTTGGTCAAGAATGCAATCGCCTTCACCGATTCGGGCGGTCACGTGCAGATTAACGTCGGACAGATTCCGGGCTATGTCAAAGTTTCAGTCATTGACGATGGGATCGGCATCCCGGCTAAAGACCTGCCGCACATCTTTGAACGCTTCTATCAGGTTGAATCGCACCTGACGCGTAAGCATGGAGGAATCGGCTTGGGGCTTTCGGTCGCCAAGCTGATGGTCGAATTGCACAGCGGACGCATCTGGGCCGAGAGCGTGGAAGGCAAGGGCAGCACATTCAATTTCATCCTTCCACACGCCTCGGATCCGGCCGAGGCCACTAACAAGGTCTTCATCACCTGACCGCCTCGTCCATGAACCCAACTTTCGTCATAGCCGGTCGCCTGCGGCGCGATTATCTTTTGCCTCCTACGGGACACCCTCTGCTGGATGTCCCAGGAGGCAATTTGTTGTACGCCGCAGCTGGGCTGGCTACCTGGGAAGGGAACACCGGCCTGCTGGCACGCGTCGGCGAGGATTATCCCCACGAGTGGCTACGCACCTTCGAGCAGCGCGGTTTGGATACACGTGGCATCCGCATCCTGCTAGAGCATTTGGACCTGCGCTTTTTCCAGGCCTACCTCGACTCGTTGACGCCGCTGCACAATAATCCGGTTGCCCATTTCGCCCGCCTGGGCTTGACCTTCCCAAAAGCCCTGCTGGGATACCAGCCGCCGGCCGAGGTCCAGGATGATCGCAAGACAGTTCGACCAGCCTCGCCGCGGCCAGTGGATATCCCTGAAGATTACCTAAATGCCAGCGCCGTGCATCTCTGCCCGCTGGACTTTTCTACCCACAACCGCCTGATCTCGGCCTTCAGGCAAGGACGCACCATCACGTTGACCCTCGACCCGTCCGCGGCTTATATGACCCCGGCTGCCTGGCCCGACATCCGCCGCCTGTTACAAGGGCTTACAACTTTTATTCCCTCCGAAGAGGAGTTGCGCGCCCTGTTTTGGGGGCAGAGCAATGATCCATGGGAGATGGCTGAAGCACTGGCTGCGCAGGGTTGCGAATTGATCGTTGTTAAACGTGGCGGGCTTGGCCAGATGCTCTACGACGCACCAGCGCGTAAGCGCTGGGAAATCCCAGCCTATCCTGCCCACCTGGTTGACCCGAGCGGAGCGGGCGATTCGTTCTGCGGGGGCTTCCTGGCCGGTTATCGGCAAGCCTATGATCCCTTGCGCGCTGTCCTTTGCGGCAACGTTTCGGCCTCGCTGACCATCGAAGGCAGCGGCGCATTCCACGCCATGGAAGCTCTCCCCGGCCTGGCGCAGGCGCGCTTGCGGTCGCTGGCCGAGATTGTGCGGCAAGTATGACTATTAACCGCCTCCTCGACCTGGCAATCGCCATTCAACAAATTCCCGCTCCGACCTTTCATGAGCAAAAGCGCGCCGAGTTCATGCGTGACCGTTTTCTCGAAGAAGGCTTGTCAAATGTGGAAACCGATGCGGCGGGAAACGTATATGCTTGTCTGAAAGCCACTCGCCATCGCACGCTCGCCCCGCCTGCCCCGCCGGTCAGGCCAGGGAGCGGAGGCGAAAGGTCACACGTCATACGTCCCCTGGCGGTCACCGCCCACCTGGACACGGTCTTCCCGAAATCCGTTGACCTGACCATCCATCGTGAGCCGGGGCGAGTCATTGGGCCAGGCATTGGGGATAATGCCATCAGCCTAGCCGGGCTGTTAGGGCTGGTCTGGGCGCTGCGCGAACGCGGCATTCACTTGGCAGGTGATCTCTGGCTGATAGCTGACGTGTGCGAGGAGGGGCTGGGCGATTTGCGCGGCATGAAGACGGTTGTAAACCAATTTGAGGGTAGGACAAATTTGGAGCCGCGCGCTTACATTGTTCTGGAGGGTATGGCACTGGGACAGATCTATCACCGCGCCCTGGGCGTGCGCCGTTACCGGATCGCGGTCAAGACAGCCGGAGGCCACTCCTGGGTGGACTATGGCCAGCCTTCGGCCGTGCATGAGTTGGCGAGTCTGGCAGCGAAGCTGGCCACACTCGAGCTTCCCTCCATGCCACGTACCACGTTGAACGTGGGGAGGATCAGCGGGGGCATCTCGGTCAACACCATCGCGCCCGAGGCCGCGCTGGAGCTGGATCTTCGCTCGGAGGGGCAGGAAACGCTCCTCGACGTGGCGCGGCGGGTCGAGGCTCAGGCGCAAAACGTCGAACGTGTCGGGGTGGCGGTCGAAATCCAAGTCATTGGAGACCGTCCAATGGGGGAGATTCCAGCCGAACATCCTTTGGTCCGGTTGGCGCAGGAATGTCTGCGCGCACAGGGCCTCGCGCCGAACCTGAACGTTGGTTCGACGGACGCCAACGTGCTGCTCAGCCAAGGCATCCCGGCAATCGCCATCGGTCTGACCAGTGGCGGCGGGGCGCACACGGTGCATGAGTACATCTGGGTGGAGCCATTGGAAAGGGGAATGGAGGCATTGGTGAGGCTGGTGTCCGGTTTTCAGTGAGCAGGTTCAAACGTCCCCACCACAATTGTGCCCCAGCGAAATACAGCAAGTCATAGGGGCAGAAGATTTAGCCTCGCTTGGCTCCCATTTGGGGGAAAGTGAAGACCCGCTTCAAAGATGCCAGCCAGTTGCGTATCACCGCTCGGTTCGCTTCGTTGCGGATGGCCGCAGCCGCGCGGCGGGCAGAGTAGAGGCGACCCAGCCTGAGGCTGTAAAGCGAATATTCATATTCGCAAAGAAGAGTCTGGATCGCAACAGTTGCCTCCGGCAGTAAGCCGGCCAGTGCAGCGGCGGCTTCGGCAGGTGTCCGGCTGGGGGATGAGAGACCGCCTAGCCGCCGCAAGCTCTGGTAGATCACACCGAAGGCGCGTTCTATCGGGGTCAGCGCAGCCAGATAAGCCCAGCGCTCCAGCCAGCGAGGCGGTGTCAGCGCCAGTCTCTCGACAGTAGCTTTCAAGCGGATCGGCAGCGGAACAATGCGGACGCGGCGGCTGTAGCGTTTCCAGGCTAG
>CAYZIQ010000021.1:0-28136 GCA_964478375.1 uncultured Chloroflexus sp.
CGAAATAACCGAAGATAGGTAGCCCTGAGCGTTCGCCTGAGGTCTTCGACTGAGCCCTCGGCCTGAGCTCGGGCCGAAGGCTCAGACGAAGTCCGCTCACGCCGAAGGCTTGTCGAAGGGCGGATTGAAGCCGTAACCCTGGTTTTGGTGTCGGGCTTCGACAAGCTCAGCCCGACCGATTAGGGCAAGTTCTGATGGTCGCAACAAAGCAAAAAAGACTTCCGAAGTTTCCCCGACGAGGGCCAGTGACTTCGGAAGTCTGTGTTTCCAACAGGCGCGCAGACAGACGGTCACCAAAGATCGTTTTGAAACGGAATATCGTGGTTTCCGCCAGGGAGCGCATATGGTAGCCGGAGTTATCTTTCCAGGCCTTGCGGCCCGACTTGCGGATGGTGCGTAAGTTCTCGTCCCGTTTCAGTCGTTCAGCATGGGTGTTGCCGTGCTGCCAAATATGAGCGTTCTTGCGCGGCGGGATCAGCACAGCGGCTTGAGGCGCATGACGGTTGACGCTATTGTAGACCTTGCGCTTGTCATAGATGCCATCTGCAGCCACATGATCTATCGGCTGATCGATTTGGTTGAGCAAAGGTTCTGCCATCTCGGCATCATCAACGCTGTTCTCGGTCAATGCGACCGCTTCGATCTCACCGCTTTCCGGGTCTGCCCCAAGATGCAACTTGCGCCAGGTGCGCCGCTTGGACTTGCCATGTGTTCTCACTTTCCATTCACCTTCCCCATAGACCTTCAAGCCAGTGCTGTCCATAACGATGTCAATGTGCCCGCTGGCTTTCTTTGGCAGAACGACTTTCAAATCCTTGCCGCGCCGCGACAGGGTCGTATGGTCTGGTACCGGCAAATTCATACCAAGCATGGCAAAAACCGAACCCACAAAACCTTCCGTGGCCCGGTTCGGCAAATGAAATACGTTCTTCATCGTCAGCATAATCGTGATCGCCTGAGCGCTGTAATCAAATTGGCTGCCACGCTGCTTTTCTCCAGCATATCGCCAGCTCTCTTCAAAATCGTCCGACAACCAGATCGTGATCGAGCCACGTTGAACCAGTGCTTTATCGTATTCAGACCAGTTCTTGACACGGTATAATGTCTTCGGGCGTGAGCGTGTTCTCTTTTGTTTTGGCATAAACCAAAGTTACACGGTCACGCCCTCTTTGTCAACCGTTCATGCACCAACGCCATTCAATACGGGAAAAAACAAAGTGAGGGGCTGTCCCAAAAGTGGGGCAGCCCCTTTGAATTAGAGCAGGGGATACCCTTCGCGAAATCGGGAAAATGTGATTCAATAGGGGCATGAGAAAAGCGAATGTTGTCTACAAGGCATACACTCAAACACAACCGAGTTTACTACCGCCGGATCTGAACGAGATGATCCCGGAAGACCACCTGGTACGGGTGGTGAACCGGGTGGTAGATGCGATCGATATTGATCCGCTGGAAGCGAAGTACAAGGGAGGTGGGACGAGCAGCTATCATCCGCGGATGATGCTGAAGGTGGTGACCTATGCGTATACGGAGAAGGTGTTTGGCTCCCGGCGGATTGCGAAAGGGCTGCGGGAGAATGTGAACTTCATCTGGCTGGCAGGGGGGAACCAACCGGACTTTCGAACGATCAACCGGTTTCGGGGAGATGTGATGAAGGGAGAAGTGCGGGAGGTGTTCACGGGTGTACTGGAACTGCTGGTGGAAGAAGGATATGTGAAGCTGGAGAACTACTTTGCCTGCGCTAGTACCGCAGGTACAAGTGTGGACGGGACGAAAGTGGGAGCGGATGCGAACCTGCACAAGGTGGTGTGGGCGAAGAAGACGGAGAAGTACAAGGCTCGTTTGCGGGAGAAGATCAACCAGTTATTGGATGAGATTGAGCGGGTGAACGAGGCAGAAGAAGCAGAGTATGGGGATGAGGATCTGGAAGAAATGGGCGGCAAAGGTGGGATCGATGCGGAGAGGTTGAAGGCGAAGGTAGCGGAGCTGAATGAGCGGCTACGGCAACAGCCGGAGAACAAACCCTTGAGAAAAGCGGTGAAGACCTTGCAAGAAGATCACCTGCCGCGTCTGGAGAAGTACGAGCAGCAGGAGAAGACCTTGCAGGGTCGCAGCAGCTATTCCAAGACCGACCCAGATGCCAGCAGCATGCGGATGAAGGAGGATCGTGGGGCAGAAAAGCCTTGGCCGCGCCCGGCCTACAACACCCAGATCGGGACCGAAGGTCAGTTCGTCGTGGGCTACAGCCTCCATCAACGGGCAGGCGATCCGGGCTGTTTCATCCCCCACATGGAGCAGCAGCAGTGGCCGCATGGGAAGAAACCCAGGCGCACTTCGGGTGACGCTGCCTATGGCAGCGAAGAGAACTATGCTTACCTCGAGCAGCACCAAGTCGAGAACTACCTCAAGTACAACACCTTCTATCAAGAGACCCACCCTCCACGCAACCTTGAGCGCAGGCAGAAAGCCAGTTTCCGTTCCGAGAATTTCCCCTATGACCCCGAGCAAGATACCTTCACCTGCCCAGCCCAGCATCCCCTGACCTATCGCGAGACACGCTCTTATCGCACTGACAATGGCTACTTATCCGAGCGACGCCACTATGAGTGCGATCACTGCCTGGATTGCCCGCTCAAACCCCAGTGTACCAAAGCCAAAGGCAATCGTCGCATTCAAGTCAGCTTCAAGCTCCGGGAATACCGCCAACGGGCTAGGGAAAATCTGCTCTCTGAACGGGGCATTGCCCTGCGTCAACAACGTTGTATCGAGCCGGAAAGTGTGTTTGGCAATATCAAACAGAATATGGGGTTCAGAAAATTCCACCCCCGAGGTCTTGAAAAGGTGGAAACTGAGTGGGGTTTGGTCTGCATTGCTCATAATATCCGCAAACTGGCGGCCATCTGACCGCCAGTTTTTTGGTTTCTTCCCGTTTCGGTTCTTTCTAACCATTTTTGCCCCCTACTGTCTATCTTTTGAGACAACCCCTCACTTTGTTGTACTCGTTCGGTCAGACAGGTTGGATGGAACTGCGTGTTTGAATGGAACTGCGTGTTACGGATGAATCTTCACCTCAGTCACCGTCTCGGGCGCGCCGACTTCGTTGCCCGCGTAGTGACATTTCGTGCATTGCACCTCGAGGGTCAGGTTGTGCGACGGCCAACTCTCTTCGAGGTTGTGCTTCAGCGCCATCGGATAGACCATCCCGTTATCGAGGTGGACGCCCAGTTCCGCGTCGTGACAGGCGATGCAGGTCACGGTCTTGTGGATCGTGGTCTGCGCCTTGTCCTGGTGGCAGTTGATGCACTGGGTCTTGCCGCCCAGGCGCGCGCCGTGTTCGGTGTTCTGGTAGACCATCTCGTGCACGTCGGTGTGACAACTGGTGCAGAACATGGTCTCGTGGATGCCGCGCGAGGCCGAGAGCGCCAATTCCTGAATCTGGGGATGGCGGCGGATGCCGTTGCCTTCCAGTCCGAGGGCGGGAACGGACTTATCGCCCTGGTAGTAGCCGACGTGGCAGGCGTTGCAGACTTCGTTAGAGGCGGTCAGTTCCTCCGCGCTGCGGAACTCGTGGGTGGCGACGTTGATCGTCCAGTCCATGCTGTACTCGGTCATCGCGCCTTTGGCCGTGTCGCTGTCTTTGTCGTAACTCGTCCACAGATCGAGGACGTTGCCTTCCTGTTTCTGCTTGATGGCCGAAGCCCAGTGGCATGTGGCGCAGTTGGTGTTGATGTGGCAGCGTTCGCAGTCCTTGGCGTCGAAGTTCTCGTTGGTGGCATATTCCTTCCCGTCGGTGCCTGTGACCTTGACCTCGAGGCGCGGGCTGCCATCCGCGTTGGCGAGCATGTCCTTGATGGTCGCGTGATCGCTCTGGGCGAAGGCCGCGTACTTCGAATCCGAGTGGCAGGCCAGGCAGGCCTCCGCAGGGACGCTGTAGAAATTACGCGTCTTCGTAACGTCGGTGTCCTTCAGGCTGAAGCGCGCCCAACTGCCGTAGATCCGGTTTGAGTCGTGGGGCGGGGTCGGGTTGATGTTGATGTGGCACTGGACGCACTCAACTTCCCCGTGTCCGGTCTGTTTGTAGGCCTCAATGTCCACGTAGATCGGAACCGCTTCCGCGCCGACGATCATGCCGATGTTTTCGATTCTGTGGCAGAACATACACTTTTCGCTGGCGGTATCGGGGATCGGTGTCTGGGTGGGCGGAACCGCCGTGGGCGGAACCACCGTCGGTGGAACGGCGGTAGGGGGCGGTGTGGCCTGCGCGCAGGCAACCAGCGCCGCCGACAAAAGAAGGAGGCCGCCAAGGATGAGAACCAGCCTCGGCAGCCAACGTTTAGCGTTCATTCGCATTCTCCTTTGAATGTGCCTCATTGCCAACCTGTCTTTCCTGTTATGAAATCCGTTATCGAGTCTCGTTCTCAAAATATTGTATAACCGCCCCAATCCTGGAACAAGTGACGAATGTCAGTATTGGGCTATTAATCACAAGAGGATTGCATGTTTCGCACGATCAATTGGGGCAAATGTCCCAATAGGACATCCACAAAATGAAAGCGCACCGGTGGGATATGGCAAAACGACTCCACTAAGTGAATGGCATACCAGGGACGGAAGGGATTATCCTGCCGCTAGCGACCTGACAGTTTGGAGTCATAGGTAGGAGCAAAGCGGAACAGAGAGAGGCAGATCGTTGGTCAGTCTTCTTTGAGTGAAACGGAAGCCGATCTGGAAGATGCTCAAGTCGCGGCGGTCGTGGCGATCAACGAGATGGCGCAACCCCCGATGGATGGTGCGACCGCCGATGGTTACTTGTCCCTGATCCGGAGGGAGCAACGTGGCAAGGATAGAAATGGTCGTCGTCTTACCCGCTCCGTTGGGTCCCAGCAAGCCGAAGATTTCCCCTTCCTGGACGCAGAAACTCACCTCGTTGACCGCGACCCGGTCACCGTACTTTTTGACCAATCCGTTGATCTTGATCATAGGGAGGGACATTACGTCCTCTCCTGTCGCCGCTGTCTCGGTTCATGCCTGCTTCATGCAACTGGCGGTATAACGGCCTCGAGCTCAGCTGCCCGGCGGCTCGGGCATCGCTCGACCCAGTATTGCGTATCCCGGCAGGCAAGGCACGCCTGAACCTCCGGACGCTAGCCGGGTCAGATGCAGCGAGTTGTTGGGCGGCTCATCAGGACATCAGGCTCATGTTTGATGAGAGACGGCGTCCTGCGCCTTCCTCAATCCAGCAAGAAGGCAGGCCCACCCTGGAAGAGTGAAGAACATGGAACCGCCTGCGGCTGCGAGAGCTAGTGAGGAGTTGTGGACTGATGGATCTGCGCTCAGCATATTGCCGGGTGGCCCTCCTATGCCACAGGCGAACCACGCGGCAAAGAAGAGGAACATCCAGCCGACCATCCCCCATCGGGCAGCGGAGCGCAATCGCCCCGAGATCTGCGCGTGCAGGTTCATCCATGTCCAGGCGATAAGGGTGAAGAGTATCAGACCGGCCGATCCGAACAGGCCAAAGTAAAGCCACATCCACACCGGATGGGTGGTTGGGAAGTTCATAGCGTCACCTCGCCTTCTCTCGGCCGAAGATCAGGCCGCCAATCACCATTAGGAGCGCCCCGAGGGGAGGCGTGAGCCCGGGGAGGTAGGATAGAGGTCCCACTGCCGCTGTCAGCGGGTAGGGCGTCCGAATACCGACGAGGGCCCACAGAAAAGGAAGGGTAGTGTGAACCAAGAGTGAAAAGGTGCCAGCAAAGAACAGAATGATCCCGAAGCGTCTGCTTGTCATGTTCCCTCCTCGACGGCCAACTGCCAACGGACATGGGCCGCATCGCCCGCAGGCATCTGAGCCGCCCAATAAAAACTCGGTTGACGTTCTCATTGTAACTGCTTATGGACGGGGATTGTCGTAAGCAGAACACACCATCCACTGAATATCATTATACTGACCTGCAAGAAAAGTCAAGCACTTGTACTCGTCAACACCGGGAAATGTTGAACTCTGCTGCGCGAGAATGACAGCGGGTCTCCCGAAATCGCTTTTCATCCTTCGTACATCTTGGGGAGTGGGAGAGTGTTTGAGTATGCTCCACCATCCTTTAGCCTGCGAAGGCAGGCTTTGCGCCTTTTGTTGCCGCGACTTCTAGTCGCCAGGCATAAAGGCTGAAAAACTGTGGGTAAACCGCGTGTCTCGAAACGCTCTCGCTGTGTATAATCGCCGTTATCCGCAGTCATCGAGGAACGCGGACACCTGCACTTGCGCCAGGTGCAAGTGTGAACGCGGAAAAATATGGATCTTAATAGCTTTTCTCCGCGTAAATCCGCGCTCATCCGCGTTCCATACGCGATTAGACGTATTACGGATAGAGTCTCACATCGGAAGGTCAATATGCCCCGTATCTGTTCAATATTTGTGGCAGCCATTTTCCTGGCCTCCTGCGGCGCGCCTGTCCGGGAGGTAAGTACCCCCACGTTGTTAACCCCCTCGGCGTCTGCATCTCCAACGCATGCCTCCACGCCTCTGCCATCTGGAACCCCAACGCCCACGCTCACGCCCACCGCCACGCCGCGCCCGCTCGTTCCCGATTTCGCTCACATCGTCATCATTGTTCTCGAGAACCGCGAGTTCGGCCTAGTCATCGGCAACACACTGATGCCGGATTTCAACCGTTGGGCAGGGGAATATACCTTGCTCACCCAGCACTATGCCATCACGCATCCCAGCCTGCCCAATTACATTGCCCTGCTGGGCGGCGATACTTTTGGGATAGACCGCTCCTGTTCGGATTGCTTTGTTAATGCTTCTAGCCTGCCCGACCAGATCGAGGCCAGCGGACGGACGTGGAAGGGCTACTTCGAGGATATGCCGCGTCCATGCTACCTGGGCGATACCGACATCTACGTGCAGAAGCACAACCCGTTCGTGTACTTCGATCCCATCCGCTTGAATGAGGGACGCTGTGCGCGCAGCGTGCAGCCATTGACCGAACTCGAAACGGACCTGGCGGCCGGGTCGCTGCCGGATTTCGCCTTCATCGTCCCGAACCAGTGCAACAACGCTCACGATTGCGATCTGCCGATTGCCGATGCCTGGTTAGGATACTGGGTGCCAAAATTGATGATGGCGCTCGCCCCCAAAACCGATACGGAACCCTATCTCATCATCCTGACCTGGGACGAGGGCCAGGGAAATCACTCCTGCTGTGGCTTGCCTGCTGAAGCTGGTGGTCGCGTCGCCACCGTAATGATCTCCCAGTTGGCGAAAAACGGCTTTCGAGACAATACGCCGTATACGCACTATTCGCTCTTGAAAACCATCGAGGAAGCCTGGGGTTTGCCCTACCTCGGCCACGCCGCGGACGAAAATAACGTACTCATCACCGCGCCGTGGAGGTGACAGTCACTTCCGAAGCGGCTGTCACTTTGCACACTTTTCGTAGAACACCAACAGCGTGCTGCCGTATTTGCGCTGCTCGAATTCTTTCAGGTTTTCGAGCGCCAGCGCCTGGTATTCACGGGGATGGATCTGCACGACGACCCACGCTTCCTCGTTCAGCCAGCCGGGATTGACTTCCAGCGCGAGCAGGGCTTTCGACCACATCTCTCTGTATTGCGGCGGAGCGATGTAAATGTAATCGAATTGACGGTCGGGCGGGGCGGCCAGCATCGCAAAGGCGTCGCCGCGCCGCACCTCAGCCCGCTCCATAAAACCGGTGTGCTGTAAATTCCAGCAGATGGTCTCTACAGCCAGCCGTTTCAGCTCGCTGAAACGAACAAAGGCCGCACCGCGGCTGAGGGCTTCGATGCCAATTGCGCCTGTGCCGCCGAACAGGTCCCACCAGGCGGCCTCCACCACGTCTCCCGCCAGGATGTCGAACAGCGCCTCCTTGACCCGGTCGGTGACCGGGCGGGTGCTCTCGCCGGGCACATCTTTCAGCCGACGGCCTTTGGCGGTACCGGAGATGACTCGCAGGCTCATGGGTACACGTAAAACGTAATGCGTAGAACGTAAATTATGTTTTACGTTTTACGCTTTCCTTCTCTACAACTTGGCGCGCCGTCAAAATGTTCCCATGCGGCGCGATAATTGGCACGACACAGCCCGTGCCGAGGATGAAACGACGGCCTTTGGTTTGCCGGATGGCCTCTGCCGCTTCCTCCCGGACTTCGGCCGGCGTGCCCAAAACGACTGTCTCTCGCCTGAGACCGCCGCACACGACTCCGGTGAAGCGTTTCTGCGCCTCGGCCAGCGATGGGGGTGTATCGCGGTCGTGCCAGTTGACGATGGGAAATGAGTAAGAAGAAACGAGCTCAAAGTAGATGTTGACTCCGTGCAGGTGCAGAATGTTGCACCACAAATCCTGTGCCGGTTCGAGGCATTGCCTGTCGAAGGGAAGGCCGAAGGTTTTGTATTCGTCGAATGTGAGCAGACCAACTTGGGCGTGCTGGATCGCGTAGAAAACCCCAGCTATGCCCGTTTCGACGGCGGCTGCGACGAAGCGACGTGTCGTCTCAGTGATGGTCTGCAAACCTTTCAGCACAGCCTCGGGATTTTGGCGTAGGTGTACGATCAGTCTCTCCCCACCGGCCAGGTTCTTGGCCTGCGCCAGCGGGCTGAAGATGGTCTGGAGTGTAGGAACGTCCGGGCCGAGTTCATGCCGCAGGAGGCGCAAACAGGCCAATTGTCCGGAAAGATGCGGCGCGGAGGGGTCGAGCGCGGGCAAACGTTCCCAATCCTGCGGCTTTTCGATCACGTACTTCGTGTAACGCCGTGTCCCTTCGGGATTGCCTTCCCAAGCATCCTGTGCGCCCCAATCCCTCAGGCAAAAGGACGAGGCCGGTGTGACCTTGACCAGGTCGAAATCATACGTGCGCTGGAAGTGCAGCGCGGCGGCCGCCAGGCGTTCCGGCGATTGGTCGTCCACCGGGAAATGCCGCCATAGAGCGACCGGCGGTCGGTCGAGGGCGGAGTCGTCGGCGAGACAGGCTTGGAGGCGGTCGCGGTGGGTGAGCATGATATTTTTGCTCCTGTTTTTCCCCTGGAGGAAGGAGATTAACGATTGCGATAGACCTCGCGCCGGTGACGCACGTAAATGACCAAGATTTCTTGCGATTTGTGATTGATCTCGTAAACGACGCGATAATCGCCGACGCGCAGGCGATACAAGTGCTCCCCGCCAGCCATCTTGATAGACTGGCGCGGGTGAGGGTTTTCCTTCAATTCTTCAATTCGTTGAAAAACGCGCCTTGCTGTTGTCTTAGGCAAGCTTCGAAAATCTTTGTGGACCGAAGGTTTGAGAATGATTTTATAAGACGCCATCGTCTTTCAATCGACGTTTCATTTCTTCGAGTGAAACTGGCTCTTCATCTCGACGTTCAGCTACAGCCGCCAAGTCATGTAAATCTTCCATCAGTCTCATGTAACGCGCGAGCGAAAGAATAACGCCGGTTTTCTTACCTTTGGCGTCCACGATAAATCGGTCCTGAGATAAGATGTTTGTAACAGCCATGGTTATTGCCTTTCTTGCATTTTTGGCCAACAACGAAATTTTAGCACATTTCTCCCCTCTTACCTTACTTAATTACTTTTTCTTTCCCCAACCCCTTCAACAATTTCTCCATCTCTTCCTCCTCCCCCTTCTGGCTGCTGAAATACTCCGTCATGAACGGCGAGCGGCGCAGCCGCAGGGCCATTGGCGCGATGGCGTGCAAATCTTCAGGTGTTACCTTATCCCGTCCATCTGCGGCG
This sequence comes from uncultured Chloroflexus sp., assembly GCA_964478375.1. GTDB lineage: Bacteria > Chloroflexota > Anaerolineae > Anaerolineales > Villigracilaceae > CG2-30-58-95. The sequence goes on from CAYZIQ010000021.1 coordinate 9,752, forward strand.
GCATAAGCGCGGGCGGCCTCGAACCAAGTGATCTCGGCGCGCAGACTGTCAATGCCCATTCGCTGCACCAGCGCGATGGCGGGCTTTGCTACCTTGTCCGTCAATGTTACGTTCTGAAGGCGGGCACGGGCGGTTTGGATTTCAGCCGCCGCGGCGTCCATCTCTTCGGCGTAATTGGCGGACATTTGGCGCGGGTTGGTCACGTACGAGCGGACGCGGCGGTAGGCTTCCAGCCGTTCATCGGGTTCCTCCAACCCCTTCACGACAACACGCAGCCCGAAACGATCCAGGATCTGCGAACGGAGTTTGCCCTCCTCAGGGTTCATCGAGCCGATCAGCACGAAGCGGGCGCGGTATGTGGCGGATACGGGTCCGCGCCGGACGGTATAACTGCCCTGAGCAGCCGCGTCCAGGATGGCGTCCACGATGTCGTCGCCGAGCAGGTTGACCTCGTCAATGTAGAGCAGGTTGCGGTCGGCCTGGGTCAAGATGCCGCGCCGGATGCGCAGCCGTTCGTGGCTAGTGGCTTGTTCATTGATCCCGCCGACCACATCCTCCAGCCGGGCGTTGAGCGGCAGCTCGATCAAGCGGACGCGGTCGGGCGCGGTCAGCGGTTGGCCTTCAGCGTACTTGCGGGCGCAGTCCGGGCAGATTGCCTCCACGCCGCCGGTTTCGATGTCCTTGGGCAGACAACCGTAGTAACAAAGGCTGCGCTCTACCTTGGGCAGCAAATCCAACAGCGAGCGGACCGCGGTCGTCTTGGCAGTGCCGCGCGGCCCGATGAGCAGGATGCCGCCCACGGCTGGATTGATCAATCCGAGCAGGAGCGCCAGCTTCATCTCCCGCTGCCCGACGATGGCCAGGAAAGGGAAAGGCAGCGCCTCAACCAGCCCGCCTTCTTCGGCGCTGACCGGTGGGATGGCCTTCCCGGAGACATGATCCACCAGTTCGCGCAGGCTGCGGAATGGGTGCGCTACACGTTCCTTTGGTTCTTGTTCTTCCGGCACGGATTGTGGAGGAAAATCGTTCAAGCTGCTTCCTTTTGCGCCAATCTGCGAGCTTGCCGCTCTTTGGCTACCTGCATACGGGCTTTCTCGGCCGGGTTCTCGGCGAGAAGTGGCGGCACAGGTATCGGCTTGCCGTCTTCGCCCAAAGCTACGTAGACCAGGTAGGCTGTGTTGGTGTGCGTCCGCTCGCCGCTGATTGGATTTTCGGCTATCACTTGAACCTCAACTTCCATTGAGGTACGTCCGGTATACGTCACCTCGGCGTTCAAGATGACCAAGTCGCCAATGCGGATGGGCTGGCGGAAGACCATCTGATCAATGGCTACGGTCACTACCCTGTGCTGGGCGTGGCGCATACAAGAAAGCGCGCCTTTCGCTAATCAAGTTCCTCACGTAAATCACCTGCATCCAGCGTGTGCAGGCGTTCAGGCTCCTCGAGCAGCACATCCATCGTATCCTGGTAAAGTTCGCTCATCAGAGGTGCGAGTGGGAATGTGGCTGGCGGGTAGACTTTGCGAGGGCGTGTCGGCGGTGTGAGCCTCGGCTTGGCGACTTCGAGCGTGCGTTTGCGCAAGAGGCGCGGATCGTTATTCAGATAGCCGACGTAATAGCCAAGCACAGAATAGACCTCGCGTTCGGGGGTCACAAAGCCGATCCACTCACCTTGCAGGTCGAAGAGGTGTGGATAAACCAAGAATACCTCGACATCGCCGCGCGAAGTGTAGATGGGGATGATGGGCTTTCTAGCATTCATACTATCTATCCACATCATTATACGTCCAATAGCGGTTGACGAAAAAATTCCAAAGCATGACCACGCCGACGGCGATGGCCAGGGTGAGATTCTTTGCTAAGAAATCAGGAGTCAGCGACGACTGGAATGACATGCTTTGAAGGAACTTGAGCGTAGGTGACTCAAGCAACCAAAGGATGGGGACGCGGATAGCGACGCCGGCCACATTGACGATGAAGAACATCGCCAACTGCCGCATGATGGGATGCGAACGGGAGTCCGGATACGTCCAATAGTGATTCCAAATGAAATTGCTGATCACGGCGCAAACGAAGGAGATTGTCCCGGCGACAACCAGCGGTGCGTCAAACAAGCGGGTGAGTAAATTCATTATCCCGAAATCCACCACTGCGCCGATGACGCCGACCGCCATGAAACGCACGAAGCGCGTCTGTTCTTGGTGACTTGTCAGGATGGTCATGCCAGCCCCAGTTTCTGTTTGAAGTACGGGATGGTGCGGTGAACACCTTCCTCGAGGCTAATCTTTGGTTCCCAGTTCAGGATTTCGCGGGCGCGGGTGATGTCGGGTTGGCGGCGCTGGGGATCATTCCCCAGATTAGCAGTTTTCTCGAAGATGAGGCCGGCTTTGTTCCCGACGATGCGGTTGATGCTCTCTGCAAATTTCAGTACGGTCATTTCAACCGGATTGCCAATATTAACCGGTCTGTGTTCGTCCGACATCAACAAACGATAAATGCCCTCGATCAAGTCATCCACGTAACACAGGCTGCGGGTGTGCGAGCCATCGCCGTAGACGGTGAGGGGCTTGCCCTGGAGGGCCTGCTGGAGGAAATTGGGCATCAAGCGGCCATCGTCCAATCTCATGCGCGGGCCATAGGTATTGAAGATGCGTGCGATGCGCGTGTCCACGTTGTGATAGTTGTGATAAGCCATGGTCAGCGCCTCGGCGAAGCGCTTGGCCTCATCGTACATCGAGCGTGGACCGACCGGGTCGGTGTGCCCCCAGTAAGTCTCTCTTTGTGGGTGTTCCAGTGGATCGCCGTAGATTTCGCTGGTGGAGGCAAGCAGGAAGCGCGCTCCCTGGGCGCGGCATAGCCCCAAACAGTTGTGCGTACCCAGCGCACCGGCCTTCATGGTCTGGATGGGCAGGTTAGGATAGCCAAACGGCGAGGCCGGATTGGGGCTGGCTGGCGAAGCAAAGTGCAGCACCGCGTCAATCTTGCCGGGGACGAGGATGTAATTCGATACGTCATTGCGATAAAACGCGAATTTTCTATTGCCGGCCAGGTGGGCAATGTTCTCAGGATTGCCGGTGACGAAGTTGTCCATCCCGACTACCTCGTGGCCTTCGGCCAGCAGGTGGTCACACAGATGTGAACCCAGGAATCCGGCCGCGCCGGTAATGAGAATACGCATGGTTGCCTCTTCCGCAGGGCGGATTTCTTATCCGCCCGCTGAATGAAGGCCGGTATGGAAACCGGCCCTACTTCCAATCAATCCGAATAATTGACCCATCGCCAGTGACCTGCTGCGCCTGGCCGCTGCTCACGTCAACCAGCCACAGGTTTCCCTGGTATAGGACGGCCAGAAAATCACCCTCGCCTGGGATCGCTTCTGGCGCCCAAACTGGCGTTTGGGGATCGAGGCCGGTCAATCCCTGGCCCGGGAAAAGCCTCTGCAGGTTCGAGCCGTCGCGATCCATCTCTACCAAACGATAGCGGCTGGTTTCGCTCTGGGCAGGGAAAATGGCTTCCAAAAAAGCGACCCGGTAAGCCTTCTCCGCCCCGAGCGCTCGCAACGGTGAGACGGCTGGATAAGCAAACATGCCTGCCTGCTGAACCAGACGGACGTTGGCGCTGTTGACCAGCGAAAGGCCGATCAGGTCGAAAAAGGGTGACTCTTCGGGGCTGACCAGACCCGTAGGCGGGGCGTGCGTGACGACGAACAGGGTCTTACCATCCGCACCCCAGGCCAGACTGGGGATCCAGGCCCAGTCGCCGTGCGTGTCGAAAGGGGTGATGTCCAGCCAGGGGATCAGCGAACCGGTTTCCAGGTCAACGAAGCCGACGCCGTCCGGACGAGCGTAGGCCAGTCGCGAACCGTCCGGTGACCAGGCGAAGGTCGTCCCCCACCAGCCGTAGATTCCGCCCGCGTTCACCTCGATGATCATCTGGGGTTTGTTCACCACACCGCTGGCGCTGAAGGTGAGGGTATAGAAGTCGTTGTTGGCCTGCCAACCGGGCGCAGCGGCGCGTGGCTCGACGGTCGAGTAGCTGACCATATCCGTCTGGCCGGGAACCCATCCAGCATAGTTTACCACGTTGGATACCTTCAGGTTGATCGGCGTCAGGGCCGGACTGGCCGTGCTGACGACCCACAGGGTGTTATTCTCTTCTTCCTGAGGCTTGGTGGAATTGCGCGTGAAGAGCAGCCAATTGCCATCCGGTGAGAGGGCGAAGATGCGCCCATCCAGGTCGCCGGTGTTGACCAGAGGCTGGCGGTTGGCCGTCGAATCTTCCATCATCCAGGCATTGCCGCCGGTAAGATAGACCAGTTTGCCGGGAATGGACAGAGGCGCGAAAGGCGTCTGCACGCCGAGCATGACGATCTCCGGCGTGGAGGGCTGCAGGATGACTTCTTTGACGACCGAGCTGCTGGTTTCCACGCCATCTTCGTAAACGTGACGATAAGTCAACTCCTTTACCCCGTTCTGGCCAGCCTGGATCAGGCGCGTTTCTCCTTCCGGAAGAGACTCGTTACGCAGCTCCTGATGCTCGAAGGGGATGATGACTTGCTGAGTATCGAATTCCTCGCGGATGCGCCGCACGCGCACCGAATCGCCATCCGAAAGGACGGTATATCCTGGCGGCTCGAGGCGATCCAGTTCGCCCAGTGTAACGCCTGCCGCCGCGATGGCTTGCGCAGCGGTGCTTCCCGCTGGCAAGCTGACCTGCTGCGTCGCCCCATCCGCGCTGATGCTGACGGTAATGTCCGCCTGCGAAACCTGCGGGGGTTGACAGCCGCTTAGGATCAGCAGGCATATTCCGATCAGGAATGGCAGGTAGGACAAATTGTCAAACTGTCCTATGCGGCAATTCCTATTGGACAAATTGACGATTTGTCTTACATGTGCTGGAAAAATTCCTGCCATGTGGATACTGGTATAATCCAACCGCTATTTTATCCGCCCGACGATGACCATCGCGCCATCTGCGATCGTGATGCTGTCTAACCTGAAGCCGGTGGCAATTGGCCCCAACGCGCCGGTATAGGCTTCCTTGATGATGGCCGTGGCAGCGTCCTTCAAGCCGTCGGGAACGGGAAACGGGCCGAAGTCGGCGGAGGTTAACTCGATCTTCAATTGCCCTTGCTCATCTACGCCAGCGGTCAAAGTGAAGTTGACCGTCGCCCGGAAATAGCCCTGTGTGGCCGTTCCGTAGATTTGGATTTGCCCATCCTGCAGGTAGACTTGTGGATTGGTAATGAACGGGCTGCTTTGTGCCTGGAGCTTGAAGGCCAGATACGAAGTCAGTTGCGCCTCGGTGATGACCAGCGTCACCACGCCCGACTCCGCGCCGGCAGCCACAGCCGTCTGGATGGCCTGGTTCAGGCTTTCGACTGCTTCGGTCGAGACCGGGATGGCCGGCGTCGGGTAGGCTGGCCCGCCGATGTTGATCATGCAGGCCATGGTCGCCAGCATCAGCGCCAGCGTCGTAAGGACGAGTTTCTTTCGAGCAATCATAGATTATCTCTCTGAACAGGAGCAATTATAGCATGAGCGAATCTGAAAACCTTCCGCAGTTGGATTTATCTTCTGCACTGGAGGCATTGCTCTTTGTGAGTGCGGAATCTGTAGCGCCATCCCAACTGGCAGCCGCGCTGGAAGTTTCGATCGCGGAGGTCGAAGCAGGTTTGGATGAACTGGCCGCTGCTCTCCGGACCCGTGGCTTGCGTCTGCAGCGTCACGCCGGACGCGTCCAGTTGACCACCCTCCCCGAAGCGGCCGAGTTGGTCGAGCGTTTTCTTGGCCTGGAGACGACCAGTCACTTGAGCCGCGCCGCCTTGGAGACCTTGGCGATCATCGCTTACCAGCAACCGGTTACCCGTCCGCAAGTGGACGCGGTGCGGGGCGTCAATAGCGACGGCGTGATGAAGAGCCTGCTCGGCAAGGGGTTGATCCAGGAATTTGGGCGCACCGAGGGCCCTGGGCGGCCAATCTTGTATTGCACCACGCCCGATTTCCTTCAGCATTTTGGGTTGAGTTCACTCAATGAGTTGCCGCCGCTGAACTTGTCCATCCTGCTGAATGGAAACAACCATAACAATACATTGAAAGGCTGAGCCTGGCGGTAGCTCTATGGAAGAACGTTTGCAAAAAATACTGGCTCAAGCCGGTTATGGCTCACGCCGTGCCTGCGAGGAGTTGATCAAAGCGGGGCGAGTAAGTGTCAATGGAGAGATCGCGTCCCTCGGCTCCAAGGCCGATCCCAAGAGAGACCGTATCCGGGTTGATCGTCAGCCAGTCAAGGAGCGGGAAAAGCTGAAGTACATTGCACTCTATAAGCCGCGTGGTGTCCTCTCGGCCGTCACTTCACCCGACTCACGTCCGACCGTCCGCTCTCTCGTGCCTGTGCCCGGCGCGTTATATCCAGTTGGCCGCCTGGATGTGGATAGCGAGGGGCTGATCCTGCTTACCAATGACGGCGAACTTGCGAACAAGCTGACGCACCCACGCTACGAACATGAAAAAGAATATCGGGTGCTGGTCGCCCGCCACCCAGACCCGGAACAACTGGCGACTTGGCGGCGTGGTGTAGTGCTGGAAGATGGTCGCCGCACCGCGCCGGCTGTTGTCCGTATAGAGGCTACAAAGGGAAAGGGTGCCTGGCTGCGTATTGTCATGCAGGAGGGGCGCAAGCGTCAAATACGCGAGATCGGTTCCTTGCTGGGCTTGCCGGTGGTGAAGATCATCCGCGTTCGCATTGGTAATCTCCATCTTGGCTTGCTGAAATCGGGGCAGTGGCGGGAGCTGACCGCGCAAGAAGTGGATGCCCTGCACAAACTTACACAGGTTAGCGGAACAAAAACCGGCCGCTGAAGCCGGTTTTTGTTTGTGTACATCTCGCATCTGTGTATTACGGTCTTGCTGAATTCTGAAAAAATTCGGGTCATAAGACGAAAGGGACGAACATTTTCGTCGTTTTCATGTAGTCAGCATATTCGCCCCCAAATTTGACGAGGCATTCGCCCTCGTCAGCGCGGGCGGTGGCGTAGAGAAATGCCGTGGCGACGACAGTAATGCAGCCATCCAGCAGGGAGGGCGACTTGAAGAAAATTCCCCAGGCCAGGTAGAGCAGGGAGGCGTAAAGTGGGTGGCGGATGTAGTGATATATCCCCTGGGTGACGAGCCGTGTGGTCGCCTCAAATGAGCCTTCCGGTTTGCCCACTGAATGCAGTAGGATGAATCCGGAGATGATGGGAATGATAGAACCGATCAGCAATATCCAAGAAATGATCTGATACCATGCGAATGGGTGTGCAAACCAGCCGCGCAGGTTCAGCAGAAATAACCCCAAAATGGCTTCCCAGGCGAAGAAACGGTAGAAGCCGTGCGAACGCGGCTGTCGCAGGGAGGGCCAGGAATACCAGACGATCAATATCGTGCCCAAAACAAAAGCGGACCATCCGTACATATGGTTTTCTTTCTCCTGCCGTTACTTTGCAAACAGGCCGGAAAACCCACTGGCGTTGACAATTATGAAATCGCCCCCAAGAATCCTATGATTCCCGGGGGCTTGTGGTCAGTAGTGATACCGACATGCCAGAACGCGGATTTTGTTTTCAAGAACCTGGTAGACCAAGCGATGCTCGCCATCAATGCGACGTACCCAACAGCCTTTGAGTTCGTGTTTCAGTAGTTCGGGCTTGCCAAGGCCATGAAATGGATCACGCTGAATGTCTTCGATGAGTTTCATGATCCGTAGGGCAACTTTGCGGTCCTTCTCGACCCACCAGGCAAGGTCTTCGAAGGCATTGGGATCAAATTCCAAGTTTTTCACGCACCTGCTCCAGCGGGATGCTTTCGGTGCGCTGCTTGGCTTCCAGCAGCCGCTTTTTCATTACTTTACTTTTGAGCAGATGGGCAGTCTCCCGCTCGGACTCGATTTCGCGCCAGAGTTCGATGGGCACAATCACGCTGGTAGTTTTGCCGCTATCATCAGAGATGTATTGAATATTTACTTGAGCCATACTCACCTCTCAATTTGTAGCTATATTTTACCAATTTCTATTCCTGCAAACAAGCCAGCAAATCTTTCACTGCTCCCTGCGGCTCGGCAGATGTGATTGCCAGCACCGGCACCGAGGCTGCAACATACGCCTCCCGCACATTCTCTGCCTTCCAGCGTCGGGGCAGAATGCCGATCGCATTCGCATCACTGGCGATGGCTTGAGACATTCCGTCGGGGCTGGTTGCCAGCCGCGCCAGCGAGGTGACCGCCGCTCCTTGCATCACGGCTGCCTCGAAGGCTTGCTGAATGTCCTCGCCTGGCGCGTATATCCAGACCTGGATGGGCGCATCCGGCCCGCCGAGCTGGCTCCAGTCGCTGATTCGGCCGCTGAACAGCTCTCGCACCTGCGCGAGGCTCAGGTTTGTGATGGGGTTCTGCGAGTGAACGACGACGATAATTTCTTCGATGCCGATCTCGAACGCGGGTGTGGTCATCTGCTCGGGTTCGCCGAGGCGGATGGCGAGGTCTGCGGAAGAATCGAAATATTGAACTGCGCGTTGTTCGGCGAAGATGGGTGTTCCTCCAGCACAGTCATACACGCCAGGTAGCCAGGGCTGGGCGGCCGCGCTGTATTGGACGGTGATGGGTTCGGGCGCGGCGGTTGGCGCAGCGGGGGAGCAAGAGGCGAGGAGTAATGAGCAAAAAGTAAGAGGTAAAAAGAAGTTACTCATAATAACCGGGGCAGCAGCAGACAAATGACTCCGACCACGGCGCAATAAGCTGCAAACGGGTAGAGCGAGTGCCTGGTCAGGTAGCCAAGCAGCCATTTGACCACGAACCATCCGATCACGCCCGCCGTGACGAAGCCAACGGCCATGGGGAGCAGAAAGTTGTTCAGGTCTGGCGTTCTCAGCACCTCGAGCATTTCGAAGCCGCCCGCTGCCAGCATGACTGGCACCGACATCAGGAATGCGAAGCGCGCCGCCGAACGCCGGTGGAAACTGCGCAGCATCCCACCGCTGATGGCCGTCGCGCTGCGCGATGCGCCTGGGAAAACTGCAAGGACTTGATACATGCCGATGACAACCGCATCTAAACTGGTTATCGTGTGCAGCCTGCGGGATCGCTTGCTGACCAATTCTGCCAGCAGCAGCAAAAATGCTGCCGCGAAGAGGCGGATAGCCGCTTCGGTCAGCGGCTGATGGAACAAGCGCTTTACCTCGTCTTTGAGTACATAGCCCGCCAAAAGGGCGGGAATGGTGGCGATGAGGATACACCATCCAATTCTTGCATTCGCAGCCAAGCGTTTCCTTTTCTTATACGCTTCATTATCTTCTTCTTCGGCATCGTGCGGCTTATGGTAGCTGAGGGGGGAAGACATGGCACGCAGGATTTCCCATAGATCTTTCCAGAAGTACACGATCAGAGAGACCAGCGTCCCGAGTTGGACGATTACCAGGAACGCAAAGGTGGCGTCATCCGAAGGAATGCCGAGCAGCGTCTGCCCGATCAGCAGATGGGCGGTTGACGAGATCGGGATGAATTCGGTCAGGCCCTGGATGATCCCAAGCAAGAAAGAGGTGAGCAGGTTCACTTGATTTTTCTCCGTTGTGATTTTATAGCGTAAATTGCGCGAAAAGGGAAAAGGTACGAATAGGGCAAGGTTTCGCTCTTTTCACCTTTTCGTGACTGTCGCGTTCAATCTTTCGGCATTGCCTCGCCATTGTATCTGCCACTCAGGCACACGGGACACGAACGTGCCGTCAATGATTGCGGCGCGGATTTCGTTCATCAATCGAATTAGCGCGTACAGGTTGTGAATAGATAACAACGTTCCAGCTAATGACTCCTTTGCCGCGATGAGATGCCGCAGATAGGCACGTGAAAATTTCTGGCAAGTATAACACGCGCAATTTTCATCAATCGGACGCGGGTCGCCGGCGAATGCGGCATTCATCAAATTCAGGCGCCCCTCTGGCGAGAAGGCCGCGTGATGGCGAGCCAGGCGAGTCGGCAGGACGCAGTCGAAGATGTCCACACCGCGGCGGATGCCTTCGATCAGGTCTTCCGGCGTGCCGACTCCCATCAGGTAACGTGGCTTCTCCTCCGACAGGATGCCGTTGACCAGCTCGAGCGTGGCATAAGTTTCGGCTTTGGTCTCGCCGACCGAGAGTCCGCCGATAGCGATGCCTGGAAAAGGCAGAGAGGAAATGAATTCAGCGGAAGCAGCTCGCAGGTCTGGATTGACGCCACCCTGAAGGATGCCGAAGAGGGCCTGATCAGTACGCCTCTTGGCGGAGAGACAGCGTTCCGCCCAGCGGTGCGTCCGTTCCATTGCCTTCGGGATATAGGAGTGGTCGTTTGGGTCGGCACACTCGTCGAGGGCCATGATGATGTCCGCATCCAGGTTCTCCTGGATGGCGATGGACTTTTCGGGCGTCAGGCGATGCGTCGAGCCGTCCACATGAGATTTGAAGGTCACGCCGTCCTCGTCCACTTTGCGGGTCTGGGCGAGGGAAAAGACCTGGAAGCCGCCCGAATCGGTCAGCAACGGGCGCGGCCATTGCATGAAAGTATGCAGGCCGCCCATCTCACGGACGAGTTCGTCGCCTGGGCGCAGGTAGAGATGGTAGGTGTTGGCGAGGACAAGCGTCGCACCCAATTCCTCGACCTGGGCCGGGGTGAGCGTCTTGACCGCCGCCTGCGTCCCGACTGGCGCGAAGACTGGCGTGGCGAGGTCACCGTGAGGGGTGGTGAAGACGCCGGCGCGGGCGCGGCCGCCTCGGGCAGTGATGGTAAACTCGAACATGGGTCTGATTATATGCGAGAAGAATGGGTATGTGTTGTGTTTCCCGGCACGGAATGGCGCTGCTCAATGATCGCATCCGCAAACGTGTCTTGACACCGGCGAACGCGGCAAGCAGCAGAAAAAGGCAAAGGAAGCGCTGGGAGGGTAATGAATCTCCCGGAGACTCACAGTCTCCGGGAGATTCATTTCACTTTCATCACTCTCCCGCCGGTCATCTTTTGCAAATCGGCGGGCGTCAACTCGAAAACCGCGTTAGGTGTACCGGCCGCGCCCCAAATCGTGGCGTATTGCAACAAGTCTTCGTCAATGAAGGTTTCGATAGGCTGGCTGTGGCCGAGTGGTGGCACCCCGCCGATGGCGAAGCCGGTAGCGGCGCGCACGAAATCGGCGTCGGCACGGCCGATGGGTTCGCCGAGGAGTTGGCCGACTTTTGCCTCGTCTACCCGGTTGGCGCCACTGGTGATGACGAGCACGGGTCTGCCCGTCATCTGTTCGCGAAAGACGAGCGACTTGGCGATCTGCCCCAGTGTGCAGCCCACACGGGCGGCCGCCTCGGCTGAGGTGCGCGTACTTTCCACGAATTCGATCACGGTGCGGTCGAAGCCCAGGGCGTACAACGTATCCTGCACCTTCTGGGCTGAGGGGCTGAGGCTTGTCCTTCTTTCGTTATCCATGTTTCCTCGCAATGACGATCTCGACCGGCAACCCCCACATTGCCTTTTCGCTGGCTTCGGCAAGTTCGAATCCGGAAATTACCTATTTCAACTCAAATCCTTGCTTCTCCAGCACTGCGCGCAAGCCCGTGCGCACTGGCTGCGAAGCTCGCCGGGCGGAATGTTCCGTCCAGCCATATTCTTCCATCTCGCCTTCTGTTCCTGGAAACGGCACCTGCCGCCCTTCGTAAATGCCGGTTGCAATCATGACGCGGTCGTACGCGCGTAAGGCTTCGTCTTCGCTGCTCCTGTCATACTTTTCCCAATGCAGCACGGCATGGAGCGGGAGGCGTGGTTTCAAGCGCGGCGATCTTTTCGGCCAGCCGACGGTCATACCGGCGACGGGGAAAACCAACCGCGGCAGTTCGAGCAGGTCAATCACTTCTGGCAGGTTGTTGCGGATGCTGCCGATAAAGCAGATGCCAAGGCCGAGCGACTCGGCGGCCAGGGCCGTCGTTTGGGCGACGATGGCCGCGTCCACCGTCGCGACCAGGAAACTTTCGACGTAGCCAGTCTCCTGAGTGTAGCCGCGCAACTGGCAGGCGCGGTCGAGGCGCGCCAGGTCCGCGCAGAAGACCAGGAAAACCGGCGCTTCGGCAACGTGTTTTTGGCTGCCGCACAGTTCGGACAACCTCACGCGTTTGGTGGGATCGGTCACGGCGACCACGCTGTAGCTTTGCAGGTTCGAGGAAGTGGAGGCACGCTGCCCGGCGGCGACGATGGTTTCGATAACGGAAGCAGGCAGCGGGTCTGCTTTATAGTGGCGGACGGAGGCGTGGCGGTGGATCAATTCGAGGATGGGGTTGGTCACAGCATCATCTCCAATTCGATTTCGTCGCGGATTGGGATTCCATCCAGGCCGATGAGCGGGATTTCCGGCTTCAATCGGCGGTCTTTTTCGATGGCGTTGACGTGGATGGCAGCGATAACGAAACCGCGCTGCTGGTAGAAACGCAAGGCGGGCAGGTTGTCATTCGTGGTCACCAGCCACAGTCGTCGGCACTTCTCTCGACCTGCAGCCTGTTTGACCGCTTCGATGAGCGCGGTACCAATCCCCAGCCCCTCGCGCCAGGCATCTAGCGTGACGATCTCGCAGGCCTCGGCTTGGATGTAATAAGTAAGCAAGCCAGCAATCTCCTCTCCGCTCTTGACGACGAAACCGGGCAATTCCGCGGGACGATAGACCGTTTCGTGGACAACGACGATCTCCGCTCCCCATGATTCGATGATCTTACGGCGAACCCAGTCGCGGTCGGCAGAGGTGAGGGGATAGATATCCAAATCAGGCGTTTTCTCCATAGTGTTCGCCAGGTTTCGGGTCAACAAGAAAATCATCAGCAATATTCCCAGATAGCATCCTACTTCAATTGCAGAGGCAGCCAGCAAGGATTGTCCTGTGAGCAAAGCAACAACCGCGAAAATGAAAACTGGCACCGGTTCGCGCGAGGCGGTCAATTGATTGGAAAGACCGCAAAATGGAAAATATTCCGGCTCGCACATGGCATAGCCGCGACCGCGAATCAGGTTCAGAATGAGAGGCCACCAGTGGTTGGTTTCGCCCGATCCTACGGCAGGCGGCTGGTTTATTATGATAGCGATATTGAGCGCCAGGGCCAGGCAAATGATCAATACCAGGATGGCGGTTGGGTGAGTGTCTATGAAAGAAACGAGGGTTTTAAAGAGGCGGAGTTTGTTTACTGGAGACAACCGACACCCTCTTATGGCGAGACCATGATCTCGATGAAAATGGGATCGCCGAATGGTACCCCTTGTGGATCGTGGGCCTGCCATGCGCTGCGATACGTTCTTGCCTCGGTAGGAGCTGTGAACAGGATACGGATGACGACTTGCGTCCCGGAACGAGCCGGATAAAGAGCTTGCTCAACCGGAGTGCCCAAGTCTGGGCCGGCGATCAGGCGCAAGCGATAAGCATGATCCCAGTTGCATGTCCCATTGTTCTCGACCAACCACTGCTTGTCGAGCCTGCTTCCGGGCGTGACCTGACTGCCGTCAGGGATGGTTAGGTCTTGCAGGTAACGGAGGTTGTCAACGCATTGCGGCGTGGGCGCGGTGAGCGGGTTATAAATCGCTGCAGGTTGCGAAGCCGCCAGCGGTGCGCTGCCGGGCGTCGGCGGGATATAGGCCGTCGGCATGGCGTTTTCTTCTCCCCCACAAGCGGATGGAACCAACGCCAAAAAGAATAAGATGGACACGGGTATAAGCCTTTTCAGCGAAACTGTGTCCATCCGATCCTTTGCCAGATGAATCTCTACCCTCTGATTTCTATTCTTCTCCAATTTCCTCGTCTTTTGCACCCGAGAGCGGCAGGGCGACTCCTCCACCCGAGGCTTGCTGGCGGATGGCTATCTCGATCTTATCAGCCAGGTCAGGATTTTGGCGCAGGAATTCTTTAGAGTTTTCGCGACCCTGTCCGATGCGAACGTCGCCGTACGAGAAGAATGCGCCGCGCTTGTCCACGACTCCAAGCTGGGCTGCCAAGTCAATCAGATCGCCCACCTTGGAGATGCCTTCGTTGTACATGATGTCGAACTCGGCTGTGCGAAAAGGCGGCGCGACCTTGTTCTTGACCACGCGCACGCGCGTACGGTTGCCGATGATCTCCGCGCCGAGCTTGATGGATTGGATGCGGCGGCAGTCCAGCCGCACTGAAGCGTAGAATTTCAGCGCGTTGCCGCCCGTGGTCGTCTCTGGGTTGCCGAACATGATGCCGATCTTCTGGCGCAACTGGTTGGTGAAGATAACCGCCGTTTTGGTCTGGTTGATCGCGCCGGAGAGTTTGCGCAGCGCCTGGCTCATCAGCCGCGCCATGGCGCCCATCTGGGCGTCACCCATGTCGCCCTCGATCTCGGAACGCGGCACCAGCGCGGCGACAGAATCGATCACCACCACATCTACCGCGCCGGAGCGAACGAGTGTCTCGGTGATCTCAAGAGCCTGTTCGCCGGTATCGGGTTGGGAGATCAACAGGTTCTCGACATCCACGCCGCAACGGGCGGCATAGGATGGATCGAGGGCGTGTTCCATGTCAATGTAAGCGGTCGTGCCGCCTAGCTTTTGCGCCTCGGCGACGATGTGCTGGCAGATGGTTGTCTTTCCGGAAGATTCTGGGCCGTAGATTTCGGTGATGCGTCCGCGCGGGATTCCGCCCACGCCCAGCGCCAGGTCGAGGGACAGCGAACCGGTAGGTATGGCTTCTACGTTCATACTGTGAGCCTCCCCAAGGCGCATGATGGAGCCATCACCGTAGCGTTTGACGATATCTCCGAGGGCCTTATCCAACATCGCGCGGCGCGCTTCGTTCATTGAGTTATCTGAACCTGGATCGGTTGATTTGCGTGCCATAAGATACCTCTCTATCTTTGTCTTGCTAGAGTATAGCACAGATGTTCGATACGTCAAGGCTTTTTAGATGGCATGCTCAACTCACGTACTGTGCAAGCGAGCCGTCAGATCCCGCAATTGGGTGTAGCTGATAGGTTTAATGAGGATGTAATCAGCGGACTCGCGACAGGCCTCGCCCAGGCGCGCATCCGCGGTGGCGATGACGACAATCGTTTTCGCCAATCGTTCGTCGGCGCGTATCTGGGTTAACAAGTCTGTACCGGGAACCCCTGGGAGGTGTAGATCGAGCAGCACAAGATGAGGCGCACCCTCTTGCAGGCGCTGGCGCGCCTCTAGTCCATTGGTGATCGCTTCGACTTGGTAATTGGCAGCCAGTAATGCCTCGGAAAAGATCGTGGCTAGATCTTCATCGTCTTCGACAACGTACGCTAGGTCACTCATGTTGTATTCCTCCTGTTTGTACGATGGGCAATGTTACAGTGAAGACACTCCCGACACCCATCTTACTATTCACCGCGATATCTCCGTCCATCAGGCTGACGAGTTGTTTGACGATAGACAATCCCAAGCCAAAACCGGCCTGTTTGCGGGTTATGCTGTCATCCACTTGCTTGAATGGTTCGAAAATGCGCGCCAGTTCAGTCTCCGGTATACCCATCCCGCTATCTCGAACTTCCATCGCCCAATGTTTTTCATCCGGGCAGGACAAGCGGATATGCACTGACCCTCTTACGGTGAATTTAATGGCGTTACCGACCAGGTTCAACAGGACCTGCTGCAGACGGGCTGAGTCGCCATATAAAGTTTCTGGAAACCCTGGGGCGCTCTCACTGGTCAGGGTAAGGCCTTTTTCGTTTGCAGCTTTGATCATCAAATTGTGAACATTATCGAGCAACTCGGCTGTCTTGAAGGGTTGAACCTGGATGATCATTTTACCGGCTTCGATCTGGGCTTGGTCAAGCAAATCGCTGACAATACTCAGCAACCGGCGCGTGTTCGAAATGATCCGTTCGGACGCCCTGGCCTGTTTCGCGTTGATCGGGCCATAGACGGCCTCTTTGAGCATTTCCACGTAACCGAGGATGGCATTCAGCGGGGTGCGTAGTTCGTGTGAGACAGTTGCCAGAATCGTATCCTTCACCTTCTCGATTTCTGCTTCGTGGGTGAAGTCGCGGAAGACGGCCACTCTACCGATGCGCGTTTTTTCGGTATCGAAGACCTGCGCGGAACTGACGGAGAAAGTTTTCGTTCCCCATTGGACCCGGTAGCTGGCCGGTTGTTGGCTGGGATTGGTCAGCAAGTCGCCCAGGACACTCCGGTTTTTGTTGTCCAGTGTCCTGCTGTGGATCAGATCATCTATGGAGGAGTTGATTATCTGGTCACGAGGCAGGCTGAGCAATTGTGTGGTGGCCGGATTCGCCACAATGGCTTTTCCATGTAGGTCGAAAACGATCACGCCATCGGCGATGCTTTCCAAGATGGCGATGCTGCGACCGGCCTCGATCCGCTCGCGGGCCAGCGACTCAGCCAAGGCTTTCGTCCGCTCGGCGACCAAACGATCCAGGTTTGCATTAATCTCTCGCAGTCTCTTCAAAGCTTGTTCCAAGCTGCTCAATGTGAGCCAGGAAACGAGGGCGAGCATGAAAAAGCCGATCATTACAATAAAATCGGGGATTTGACTGATTGTAGAAGCAGCCCAAGTGATTATCATACAACCGATGGCAGCTAATGCAAAACTGGCTAACGGGTGTATCAACAGGCTTGCTATTACAATGGGAATGGAAAAGTAAAAAACGGAACGGCCATCAGAAATTTGGTAGGGGGTATCGCTGATAATATATGCCGTTATGAGGAGAAGAATAAATAGATATATAGCTATTTTCCCGGATCGTTTATTTATCACGTAGATTATCGAGACCCCGATAATAAAAACTAGACAGGCAACGGTACGCAAAAAGATTTCGGATAACCCCCATAATTCAGTAAAAACACCATAGCCGGTTATCAGCAGTCCTATTATTGCTGATACAAAGATGCCAATCAAGAGGATGTTGAGCAATCGGCGGCGGCGGGCATCATCCGGATTAGGGGATTGAACTTGAATTATCCTATTCAACATATTTGTCTACCTTTTAGGGCTAATCGGCGGCAGCCCGAAATGATCTGCAAATTGGGAGTCAATTGGCTCACCTTTGCGTTTCGGGTGGCACTGTAACCTGGCAGATGGGATACCAAATGCCATCTTTTAGAAAACCAATGCCCAGCGTTTTTCCCATATTGGCGGAATAAAAGGATTTCATATATTCCAAGGTGGGATATCCCAGTGAGGCATATTCGCCTGTGGAAACCGCACGTCGTACGTAAATGTGGTCGAATAAAATCTCGCGTAGCTGGGTAGGAGAAAGATAAGGGGACGGGCACATTGTGAAATACAAGTCGGTTTCACCCACATCCAGCAATGGCATGTCGAAAACACAGAAAACATCAAAGCCAATGAAAATACTCGCCGGCTCCACATATTCGCCATAATATAATGCTACTAGCTCTTCCCTGGTTGGCACACGACCATGGTCTTGGAAGAAATCAATGGAGAGTTTGATAATCGTTTCCGTTGCATTTTATGCACAAGCACCTAAAAAGAGGCGATTCTTTTTATGATGAGCAGTTTCTTTTGTCAGATCATCGAATTGCGTAATTAGGCCGTGCCACTGAGAATCTTTAAATTGATCCCGATAGTTTCCATAAAAGTGTACCCGAATATCGTCTGTGGAATAGAACTCGCGCAACCTGGGATCGGTAGCAAGGCGAGACAAGCCTCTGAGAGCAATTTCCTGGTAGCCACTGCGCCTCAGTAGTTCCGGCCCAAATACGGGCACAACCAGCGTTTCCACGCCATGCTCGAACAGCAACCGGCACAATCGGATATGAACATTAACCATTGCGTCCAAGTAAGATTTTATAGTATCAGGTGCATCAGGGTGTTCGAGCCTGTACCAACGCCGTGTTCCGTTTACGGCAAATACGCACACGTGGGGGCCACTCTCACGCACATGTTGTGCAATAACATCGGATGGCAAGTTTACAAATTTCTTCAAATCAGGTTGCATAACTTTTACTTCATCCCAATCTTAGTTTGCCCTCACTCTAAAGCGATCAACTTTAAACTAGCTGTGAGAAGCTTGTATGAGTTTGCTTCTCTCACATCGAAGATGTTTGGGAAGCTACTAAGCGAAATATCCTATTGCGCCCACAAATAATTATGTAATTATTTTCCTCCACCTCGAACCCCAACCTCCTCTTTACCTCGTAAGCGCCACTGCCCCAGCGCAGGAGACGCACTTTCTTCTCGAAGGCCTCCTGCAAGCTGGCATAAACCAGTTGGAAATAGACGTAGGGCACATCCTCGGCTAGACCAAGCGCTGTGGCAAGCTGTGCACCATTATCGTGGAGGACTATCCCGCAGCCGACCAGCCGTTCGTTGATGTGCGCCTCGAGGAAAGTCCCGTCTA
>CAYZIQ010000022.1:0-8663 GCA_964478375.1 uncultured Chloroflexus sp.
TGGTTCGAATCCAACCGGGCCCATCCTATCGAACGGGGAACGCCTGTAGACGGGATACCTGGGCAGACCGATCTCCTATGGCTGTGTGGTGCTGGGCGTGGAAGACGCGCAGTTTCTCTACGATTGGGCAGATGTCGTAGATGTCAGTAGTGATTCAGTGGTGAGTTATTTTTGGAGAAGGCGCGCTACTTTTTCCTCGTCCCAATCAACTACAATCGTGCCGTGGATGTCGAAAGTGGGGGTGACGAGACTCCCATTTGCCCACTTGCGTACCTGGGCAGCCCCCAGCGGGTTGGTGGCAACGTCCACTTCGACGTAGTCAACCTGGTGCTCGGCTAACCATTTGCGCGCCTTCCGGCAATCTGGGCACCAACTTGTGCAATACAGCACCACGCCCCCTCGTGGAAGCTCTTCATTTGCAGATTTTTTGGTGGGTTTCGCTGTTCTGGAACCTGGCTGAACGCGCGCCAGCTCGTCGAAAAGCACTTCATTGCTGGGTTGATCTTTGATATCGTGAATGTCAATATATTGGATAACCCCCTCTTTGTTAATGATAAAGATGGCGCGCTCCGAATAGCCCTCTGAACGCAGAGCGCCGTATTTTTTGGCGACCTCACCGTGCGGCCAAAAATTGCTGAGCAGGGGGTATGTAATGCCTCCCAGGCTGTCCGCCCAAGCTTTCAAACATGGAACGTGATCTACGCTGATGCCCAGAACCTGAACATTCGATTCCGTGAACCTGGCGTATTCTGCCTGGTAAGATGGAATCTGGCTCGTTCAGACTGGCGTCCATGCCAGGGGGAAGAAGGCCAGGACGGTGGTCGTGCCGCGCAAATCGCTGAGGACTACATCTTTGTCCAAATGGCTGCGCAGCCTGAAATCAGGCGCTTTGTCTCCAACTTTTAGGCTCATACTTTATTCCTTTCGTCACTTGCGTTGTCAACGAATGTTTCTATCAGATTCTACTCGATAAATCAGGATGTTAATCACTGGCTTATTCGGATCGAATTATATATAATATACAATATACAACCTAATCTCCGAAGGAGGAGATTGCTTACTCAAGAACAAACCCCAGCGGACGAGGCAGAGACCTTTCAGCGCAAGCCGCTAAAAGAAGAAGTTTTCGAGCACCTGTACAAGCGCATCATCGCCGGGAAGTATGCGCCGGGTGAGCGCTTGCGCCAGGAGGAGATTGCCTCACGTCTGGGGGTCAGCCAGACGCCGGTGCGTGAAGCTTTGGATCTCCTGGCCTCGGTCGGGTTGGCAGAGCGCGTACCCTATCGTGGGGTGCGCGTTTTGCAATTAAGCACGGAGGAAATCGTCGACTCGTACGTGTTGCGCTTGCTGCTCGAAAGCGCAGCCGTTCGCGTCGCAGCCGTCAACCATACGCAGGCGCAAGCTGACCGTCTGGTGCAAATCGTGGACGGGATGAAACCGCCGGTGACGCTGAACGATATGTCCCGACAGCGGCAGTTGAACCTCGAGTTCCACCTCTTGTCAGTGGCGGCGAGTGGGAATGCACTCCTTGTGAAAATTTATGGAATGGTATCCAACAAATTCCCGGATTGGATGTTATACGAGTATTTGTTCCGCCACCCGGAGCTTTTGCAATCCAGCCTGGACAAGGAGTACGACGAGCATAAGGCGATTGCCTCCGCAATTGCCGACAAACAACCAGAACTGGCTGCGCAACACGTGATCACTCACATTACTCATCGCCAGCAAGAGCTGGTGACGTTCCTGGGCATCCCCGAGGAACTCTTGGAGGAGAAAGCGCGTCAGTTCAACTTTTCCTGAAAACCTGAAATCCATCGAAACTTACATTCCACTTTTTATAAGGAGACTGTATGTCTGCAGACCTATTCCTAAAAATGGCTCAATCCATCATTGACGGCGATTCGGACGTTTCGGCCGCGCTGGCCAGGCAAGCTATCGAAGCCGGTATTGACCCGTTGGAGGCAATCACCCAGGGCTTTGTGGTGGGCGTCAACACGGTTGGCGATGCCTTCGCCAAAGGCGATGCCTTCCTGCCCGAGCTGGTCATGGCTGGGGAGGCGATGAAGGCTGCCGTCGCTACACTGGAGCCGGAGATGCAGAAGCGCGGCACGCAGCGTATGATGCTGGGCAAGGTCGTCCTGGCGACGGTCGAGGGCGATATCCACGAGATCGGCAAGTCACTTGTCGGGACGATGCTCTCGGCCTCCGGCTTCCAGGTCTACGACATGGGCGTGGATGTGCCGACGGCCAGGATTATCGCAAAGGCGAAAGAAGTGGATGCTGACATCGTCGGCTTGAGTGCCCTGTTGACGACTACGATGGTCAAGCAGAAGGAAGTGATCGAAGAGTTGGATAGGCTGGGGCTACGGAGGAAGATCAAGGTGATAGTGGGCGGCGCGCCCGTGACCCGGGACTGGGTGCAGAAAATCGAAGCCGACGGCTACTCCGAGGACGCCATCGGCGCGGTGGCGATTGCGAAGCAGCTTGTTGGAGCGGTTTGATCCCTTACGTTTCACGCATCGCGTTTCACGCTTTCGCAATGCGTAATCCGTAAAACGTGAAACGTAACCTTTGCGAGAGCCATTATGCCGAAACCAATCAAATCCATCACCAATCCCAAGCTGCGGCTGGAAATCCTGACGCCGGCCGAAGTGAAGCGCATTCACGACGCGACCCTGCACATCATCGAGAACGTGGGCGTACGCTTTCCCTCACAGCAGGCACTGGAGATCTGGGAGGCTCACGGCGCGAGCGTTGACCGTGACAAGATGATCGTCAAAGCCAGGCCAGCTCTGATCGAAGAGGCGCTCAAGGCCTGCCCGCCGGTCTATTCGCTCGCGGCGCGTGATCCTGCACAGGACTTGCCGTTGGATGGAAACCATGTCTACGTTGGCACAGACGGCTGCGGCGTGGAAGTGCTCGATATCCAAAACGGCCAGCGGCGCACCTCCTGCCTGCGGGACGTGGTTGACATCGCCCGCATCGCCGATGCAACCGAGGAGGTGGCTTTCCACTGGGTGCCGGTCTCGGCGCAGGATCAGCCGCCGGAGACGCGCGGCCTGCACGAAATCAAGGCTATTTGGGAAAATTCTACCAAGCATGTTCAAACTGAAAGCATCTACAACGCCCGCGAGGCCAGGGCAGCCATCGAAATGGCAATTGCCATTGCGGGCAGTAAAGAAGCCTTGCGCAAGCGCCCCCTGCTTTCGCTGATGCAGTGCTCCGCGCCGCCGCTCGGTCACGACGCTGGCAGCCTGGAGGCGGCTCTGCTGGCAGCCGAGCACGGCGTCCCGACCGGTTTCATGACCATGTCCGCTTGCCTGACCACCGGCCCGGCGAGCGTGGCCGGAACGCTGGCGGTCGGCAATGCGGAAGTGCTCGCTGCCACCGCGCTGTTGCAACTGGCCTTCCCCGGCGCGCCGGTCTTCTACGCCGCCGCGCAAACCGCTTCCGACCTGCGTAGCGGAGCATACACTGGCGGCGGCCCGGAGGATTTCCTGTTTGGCGCAGCGACCAATGTGCTCTCCAATTTCTACAACATCCCGCTCTCGATGGGATCGTTTGCTACCGGTGCCAAAGAGCCGAACTGGCAGGCCGGCCTTGAGAATAGCCTCTCGACCTTCATGGCGAGCGTCGTCATGTCCGATATGCTGCTGGGCGTCGGTTTCCTGCACGGCAGCCGCATCTGGTCGTATGCGCAGATGATGATGGATTGCGAAATCTTCTCCATCATTCACAAGATGATGCGGGGCATCGTGGTGGACGACGAAAGCCTGGCATTGGATACCATCGCGGCGGTCGGCCCTGGCGGGAATTTCCTCTCGCAGAAACATACGCTCAAGCACATGCGCGATATCTTCGTGCCGCAGTTCATGGATCGCCGGCCGTACAACGAATGGGAGGGGAGGAAAGACGATGCCCGCGATTGGGCGCTGGCGAAGGCGCGCAAGATTTTGGAAACTCACCGACCCGAACCGCTCGACCCGAAGTTGAGCGCGGAGATGGAAAGGATCATCGAAACGCTGGAAAAGTAACGCGGCCCTCACCTCCGTCCCCTCTCCCAACCCTTCGGCTCCGCTCACCTGTGCCTGCCCTGTCCCGTCCGGGCCAGGACGGGGCGGCACTGGCGCAGGCAGGGCAGGCTTTCGGAGAGGGGTGCAAGGGTGAGGAGAGATACTATGCAGCCCAAACTCGAGCTTCTCACCCCCGAATTGATCGCCCGCGTCCTGGACGAGGCTTTCCAGTTGATGCTCGAGCCGGGCATCAAGGTGCAATCGGCCGAGGCGCGGCAGTTGCTGGCCGGGGCCGGCGCGCAACTCGAGGGAGAGATTGCCAGGATTCCGGAGAAGGCCGTGCGCGCGGCGCTGGAAAGTATCCCCTCGACCTTCTGCCTGTACGACCGCCGAGGCAATCGCCGCGTCACCTACGGCGGCGACGCAGTCCACTTCGACCCCGGCTCGTCCGGCGTCCACATCCTCGACCCGGAGACATTGGAGCACAAACCCTCGTACACGCCCGATTTGGTCCGCGTCGTCAAAGTGGCTGAGATGCTGCCGCAATACGACGCCCAATCCACGGCTGTAATCTGCAACGAGGTGCCAAAAGAGATCGGCGACCTGTACCGGCTGTACATCGTTTTGCTCTACTCAGAGAAGCCGATCGTCACTGGCTCGTTCTCGCTCGAAACCTTGCCAGCCATGTTCGACATGCTGGCGATCTTTGCGGGGGATCGTCTGCAATTGGCTGAAAAACCGCAAGCGGTCTTCGACGCCTGCCCCTCGCCGCCGCTGATCTGGAGTGAGTTCGGGGCGGGCAACCTGATGGCGCTGGCGCGCGCACACGTCCCGGCGGAGATCGTCTCGATGCCGCTGGCAGGCGCGGCCGCGCCGGTCACGTTGCTCGGATCGGTCGTTCAACATGCAGCCGAATGCTTGAGCGGGATCGTCATCCACCAGATGGCGAACCCCGGCGCGCCCGTCGTGTGGGGCGGCGCGCCGGCCATCTTCGACATGCGTCGGGGTACCACTCCGATGGGCGCCGTCGAGACAGCCATGATCGACGCGGCTTATGCCCAGGTCGGCAAGAGCCTGGGATTGCCTACGCACGCCTATCTTGGTGCCAGCGACGCCAAGATCGTGGATGCCCAGGCCGGGCTGGAGAGCGGGGTCAGCGCGCTGATCGGCGCGCTGGCAGGCATCAACATGATCTCCGGCGCGGGGATGCTGGATTTCCTGGCCTGCATCAGCCCAGAGAAGCTGGTAGTGGATGCCGAGGCGATTGGCATGGCCCATCGTCTGCTGGACGGGATCCAGGTCCGGACAGAGACGCTGGCGACGGCGCTGTTCGAGGGGATCAATTTCAAGGGCGATTTCCTCAAACAGAAGGTGACGCGCGAGCTGTTCCCCAAAGAGCAGTACTTGCCCTCAGCCGTCATTGACCGCGACTCGATCCGCGGCTGGCAGGAGTCCGGCGGGCTGGATACCTACGCACGCGCCAAAGCCCGCACGGCACAACTGCTGGGCGAGTACAGGCGCCCGCACAGGGCAGTCGAGCAGGAAAAGGAGCTCCGGGCGATGGTCGAGAGTCTTGCCCGTCAGGCCGGAATGGAGCGTCTGCCGGAATTGGGTGACTGATGGAATACTGGCAGGCTTTACTTCATTCCGAAAATAAATATAATAATCACAGTATCTTCTCAATGGATGAAGGAGGATGTGGGGCTTTAGAATTTGTGATAGAGAAAGGAGGTGCGACAAGAGATATGATTTGGCTGGATGCCCGCTTAATGTACCGATCATTGAAAAATAAATTCTAAGGAGAGAGGAGGATGTGATGTTTTTGAAAAAAAGTGTTACCCTGACGTTTGTCCTGGTAACGATTCTAAGCTTGGCACTTTCGGCGTGCGGAGGCACAGCAAAGCAACCCGTAACCCTGCGGATCGGTTGGGCCGGCAGCCCGGACACGCTGAACCCGGGCACGGCTGTCCTTGCCGAGGCGTGGTCAATCTTCGAGCTGGTTTATGACTCGATGTACGATCTCCAACTGGATGGCAGCTACACTCTTGATCTGGCCGATAGTGTCACGACATCGGCCGATGGGCTGGTGTGGACATACAAGATCCACGATGGGATCAAATTCCACGATGGCACGCCATTGACGGCAGAAGATGTAGCTTTCTCGTACAATTTCTACAAGGACAATGTAGACTTTCCCTACATGAACCCGTACACCAGCTACTTCGACACGGTCGAAGCGACGGGCAACAACGAGGTCGTCATCACGTTGACCGAGCCGATCCCGAACATTGATTACCAGTTGGTGTTCCTGTACGTTCTCCCCAAGCACATTTGGGAAGGCGTGAACCCAACCGAGTTCGAGAACGTGGAAATGATCGGCAGCGGTCCATTCAAGATGGTGGAATACAAGCAGAACGAGTTCGTTCACCTGGCGGCTAACAAGGATTACTTCCGTACCCCGCCGGTCATTGACGAGGCTATTTTCCAGACCTTCGAAAACCAGGATGCGCTGGTGCAGGCGATCAAAACCGGCCAGGTAGATTTGATCACCGAGATGCCCAATACGGCTGTCGCAACACTGCGCAATGAGCCGAACATCGCGGTGGTCACCGGCGCGCCGTTCGCTCCCGAAGTGACCGACATCATCTTGAACCAATGCTCACAGGAGAGCTGCCCGGTGGACGCTGGCGGTGTGTGTTCCGGTCACCCGGCGCTGCAGGATCGCAACGTGCGCCTGGCGCTGGCTCATGCCACCGACAAGCAGAAGATCATTGACGTGGTTCTGCTCGGTCTGGGAACCCCCGGCCTGACGCTCATCCCGGATGGCTTGGGGATGTGGTACAACAACGCCCTCCAAGACTATGAGTACAACATTCCCCAGGCGAATCAAATCCTCGACAGCGCCGGCTATAAGGATGCCAATGGTGACGGGATACGTGACATGCCAGACGGTAGCCGCCCGCTGACTTTCCGTCTGAATTGGCCGAGCGATTCCATCAATGCACCTCGGACGGCCGAGTTGTTGAGCGAGACGTGGGGTCAAATCGGCGTCAGCCTCCAAATGCAGGCGGTGGATCCAGACGCGCTGACCGCCCAATGCTGCCCGGCCTTCGACTTCGACATCATGATCTGGGGCTGGGGTTCCGATCCGGACCCGAACCTGCTGCTGGGCGTTATGACGACGGACCAGATCCCAACCGGCAGTAGCGAGACTGGCTACTCCAACCCGCAATACGATGCACTCTACAATCAACAGGCGACCGAACTCGACAAGGATCAGCGCAAAGCGCTTGTCTGGCAGATGCAGCAAATCGTTCACGATGACGTGGTTTACATCATCCCGTTCTACCCGCAGGCCACGCAGGCTTATCGCACCGACCGGTTCACCGGCTGGATCACGGACAAGCCCAAAGTCGCTCTGGAAGACGTAACCTCCCTGGTTGTCGTCAAGCCAGTCAAGTAATTTCTGCCCCCCTCTGTCCCCCCATTTTCGCTGAACCGCGCGAAAATGGGGGGATGAAAGGGGGGGGCCAGGAGCGCTCCGTGAAACGCTACCAATATCTGCTCAAGAAGGTCGCCTGGTCATTCTTTACGATCCTGTTCGTGCTCGTGCTGAATTTTCTCCTCTTCCGCGTTCTGCCTGGCGATCCGGCGCGGGCTGGTGTACGCGATCCGCGCCTGAAGAAAGAGGCTATCGAAGCCATTCGCGTACGCTTCGGGCTGGATAAGCCCGTGATCAACTGCTTCGAGACCCTCAATCCGATCAAAGTGGGGAGCTGTACGGTCAATCCATTGGATACGCAATTTTTTATTTATGTCCGTAACTTGCTGCAAGGGGAGATGGGGATCAGTTTCCATTCAAATCGTCCGGTGGCGGATATTTTGACAGAACGGCTGTGGAACACCGTCCTGCTGATCGGAGCGGGGCAGATCCTGGCGATCCTGCTTGGAGTCGTTTTTGGCATCCTGGCAGCCTGGAAGGCGCGCACTGCGATTGATTACACCGCGCTTTTGAGCAGCCTGCTGGCCTGGAGTCTGCCAACCTTCTGGCTGGGGATCATTCTATTGTTCTGGGGGAGCAGTCATGGCCTGCCAATTGGCGGCAAGGCTACGCCGGGTACCAGCACTCTACCATTGCTCCAGCAGTGGGGGGACGTTGTCAGACACATGTTCCTGCCAACCCTCACCTACACTATCGTCTACATGGGGGAGTATATGCTCATCATGCGCTCCAGCCTGTTGGATGTGCTGGCAGAGGATTACATCCTGACCGCCAAGGCCAAGGGCCTGAACACATTCCAAATCTTGAAGGATCACGCCTTGAAGAACGCCATGCTGCCGCTGGTGACGGTCATTGCCATCAACCTGGGATTCACCGTGGCTGGCGCGCTGCAAATCGAAGCGGTCTTTTCCTGGCCGGGACTGGGCGGTGCGATCTACGAGGCGGTAGTGCGGCGCGACTTCCCCGTGTTGCAAGGAGCTTTTCTCCTGATCGCCGTGAGCGTAATCATCGCCAACCTGATCGCGGACCTGACGTACTCGTACCTCGACCCGCGCGTCCAGTCGGAGTGACATCATGGCCGTGCAGACCACCGAACTCAAGCCATCTGTTCCCTCTTCGCCCTTCCTGGACTTTTGGAGGGTTTTCAG
>CAYZIQ010000022.1:8763-25509 GCA_964478375.1 uncultured Chloroflexus sp.
AACTCAAGCCATCTGTTCCCTCTTCGCCCTTCCTGGACTTTTGGAGGGTTTTCAGCCGCAACCGCATGGCGCTCGTTGGCCTGGCGATGCTGATCGCGATCATCGTCGTCGCGGTTTTTGCCCATCAAATTGCGCCTTATGACATTTCGACCTCGGAAAATATCACCATCAAAGATATCTACAACCCGCCCAGCGCGGCGCATTGGCTCGGCACGGACGATGCTGGCAAGGATGTCTTGTCTAACTTCTTCTTTGGGGCGCGCGTCTCGTTGATCGTCGGCTTCTTCGCCGCATTCATCTCCGTGGTCATTGGCGGGGTGCTAGGCATCGTGGCCGGTTTCTATGGCGGCCGCGTCGAAAATCTCCTGATGCGTTTCACGGACGTGATGCTGGTCATCCCGGACCTGCCGCTGATGGTGGTGATCGTGGCGCTGACCAAGCCCAGCCTGCTCAACATCATCTTCGTCATCGGCTTGCTGGGCTGGACGACCACCTCCCGCATCGTCCGCTCGCAGACGCTGGCGGTGAAATCGCGCAAGTTCGTGCTTCGGGCGCGCGCCATCGGCGCCGGAAACGGGCACATCATCCGTCACCACATTCTGCCGCTGGTCATGCCGCTGCTGGTGGTCAACGCCATCCTGGTTATCTCGTTAGCCATCCTGGACGAAAGCACGCTCTCGTTCCTCGGCCTGGGTGACCCGACCGCGATCTCCTGGGGGCAGATGCTCAACTTTGCTTTTGGGCGCGGCGCGATGAGCGCCGGGGCATGGTGGGCGCTGGTTGTGCCGGGCTTTGGCATCGTGTGGGTCGTCCTCTCGTTGACATTGCTCGGCCATGGGTTGGAACAGGTGCTCAACCCCAGGCTGGAAACCCATCACCTGACGCCCGGCCGGCCGGTCGTCCAGAGCGAAGCTCCCTCGGCACTGGGAGCGAAAAAAAGTGAGGCGCCGGTGCTGCTGGACGTTCGCGAGTTATCCATCCATTACATTGCGGATAACAAGCCGCCGGCGCGGGCGGTGGAGAACGTCAGCTTCAAGCTCCACGAGGGTGAACTCATGGGGCTGGTCGGCGAGAGCGGCTGCGGCAAGACCACGCTGATGCTGGGTCTGCTGCGCCTGCTGCCGGCCGCTGGTCAGATCGTCAGCGGCAAGGCGTACTTCACCGACAAGGATTTGACTGCCATGAGCGAGGCGGAGATCGTGGACGTGCGCTGGAAGGGCATTTCGATCATCTTCCAGGGCGCGATGAACGCCCTCAATCCCGTGCGGACGGTGGGCGATCAAATCAGCGAGGCTATCATCAAACATTCGCCGCCGCTTTCGCGTCAGCAGCTCAGGCAAGTGGATGACCGCGTGGTGGAATTGCTCGATCTGGTCGGCATTGCCGCCCAGCACAAGGAGCACTATCCGCACCAATACTCCGGCGGGATGCGCCAGCGGGCGATGATCGCCATGGCCCTGGCCTGCAGTCCACAGGTTGTGATCGCCGACGAGCCGACCACCGCCCTCGATGTGATGATCCAGGCGCAGATCCTCGAGCTGCTCGATAACCTGCGGCACAAGCTGGGACTCTCGATCATTTTCGTCACCCATGACCTGGGGGTCGTGGCTGAGATGTGCGATTCGGTGCTGGTCATGTACGGCGGTGTCACGGCGGAATATGGCAACGTGGATACGATCTACAATGCCCCCCGTCATCCATATACCCAAGAACTGCTCAAGGCTTTCCCCGACCTGTCCCATCCCGAAAAGCGGCTGGCCTCCATTCCCGGCTATCCACCTCGCTTGGAAGCCTTGCCTCCTGGCTGTCGCTTTGCGCCTCGCTGCCCGCTGGCCATTGAACGCTGTGGCAGTGAGCAACCAGCTCTTCACACGCTGGGGGAAGGTCACTTTGCCAGTTGTCATTTCGTCGAGGCGTCACTATGACACCAGAATACTTCTTGGAAGTCTACAACCTGAAGAAGCTCTTCCGGGCTGGGCGGCCGAGCATCTTTGGCGGCAGAGTGCGCTATGTCCACGCAGTGGATGGCATTGACCTAAACCTGAAGCGCGGCGAAGTGCTCGCGCTGGTGGGCGAGAGCGGTTGTGGCAAATCCACCCTAGCGTTGACGTTGATGGGCCTGGAAAAACCGACCGGCGGAAAGATCATCTTCGAGGACGAAGAAATCACACACGCGGACGACCGCGCCCTCAAACGCCTGCGCCAGCGCATCCAGATGGTCTTTCAAGACCCCTACGAGTCACTCAACCCGACCCAAACCATCGAGGAGATCGTTGCGGAGCCTTTGGTCGTCCACGGGCTGGAGCGGAGTGCCCGAGCGCGCCAGGTGCGCGTCGTCAAGGCGTTGGAAGATGCTGGACTGAAGCCAGCCGATATCTATCTGCGCCGCTTCCCTCACGAACTCTCCGGCGGGCAGCGCCAGCGCGTGGTCATCGCCGGCGCGCTTGTCCTGGAGCCGTATCTGCTCTTGGCCGACGAGCCGGTCTCGATGCTGGACGTGTCCATCCGCGCTGAGATCCTCAACCTATTGGCTGACCTTCGCAAGTCGCGGCAAATTTCCATTATTTTCATTACGCACGATCTGGGAACAGTGGGCTATTTCGCAGATCGCATTGCGGTCATGTACCTGGGCCGCATCGTCGAGGTCGGCCCGACGAAGGAGATCCTCAAGAATCCCCAGCACCCGTACACGAAGGCGCTGCTCTCCGTCATCCCGGTCCCGAACCCGCGCCTGCGCCGCGAGCGCGTCATCCTGCAAGGCGAGACACCCAATCCCATTGACCTGCCCAGCGGCTGCCGTTTCCACCCGCGCTGCCCGATGGTTGGCGAGGAATGCAAGATCAGCGATCCGGATTGGCGTGAACTTTTGCCGGGGCATCAAGTTGCCTGCCTCAAGGTTTGAGAAATGCTTGACCTGGAACAGCTCTTACGCGTCCCGTATGTTGATCCCTATCTAGGTTTCGACATTTCACCGGACGGCGCGAAAGCAGCCTTTTCCTGGAACCGGTGTGGGAGCTGGGAAATTTACGAGATCTCGCTGCGCGGCGTTCCGGACCCTCGACCTGTTTCCGGAGGCCTGGGCGGCAAATTTGCCCCCAAGTATTCACCCGATGGCCGTTACCTTGCTTATGCTGTGGACCCGGATGGCAGCGAGTCGTTCCACCTCTTCGTACACGAATTCGCTTCCGGCCGCGCCATTGACTTGACGACTGGCATCTCATACGCTCTGCAGCCCAACTTCGCCTGGTCGCCGGACAGCAGCGAGATCGCTTTCCTGGCAGACAAGGAGGGCTGTTTCGATGCATATATCCTGCCGGTTGCCTCAATCTGTAGTGACGGCTTTAGTCGTCCGGCCAAAGGAGCGACTAAAGTCGCCACTACGGAGCTCTCCGCGCGCCGCATCCTGGCTGTGGGCCGGCCTTGCTGGAATGTCAAATGGTCGCCGGATGGGACCTGGCTAGCCGTCGTCGTCGAGGGGACAGGGCAGGATTTCCACGCGTATCTTATCTCACCCGATGGGAAAACGAGACAGGCAGTTACTGAAGGTGGCAATCTTATTGACGTGTGCAGCCCGGCCTGGTCGCCGGACGGGAAACGATTGGCATTTTCCTCCAACGCGCGCGGCTACCGGAACGTTGGGATTTACGAACCAGCAACGGCGCAGCTTACCTGGTTGGATGAGGCGGAGGAAGAGCGGTATTCTCCGGTGTGGTCGCCGGATCGGAAAAGCCTGGCTTTTGTTGCCTCCAAAGGAGCAGCCACCTGGCTGAAAGTCTGGACAGAGGGGGAGAGGCCGCTTCGCAAGCTGGTCGAGACTGGTCAACACTATCTGCCCGCCTTTACCCCCGATGGAAAATCTATCGTTTTCATATTCGAAAATTCCTGTCACCCCTGCGACCTTTGGAAGTGGTCGCTCCGGGATGATCGGTTCCGCCCGTTGACCGACTCGCTGTCCGCCGAACTGAAAGCCTCCGATTTCGTGATTCCGGAGGAGGTCGCTTATCCTGGCAGAGATGGGGTCTCTGTCCCTGCTCTGTTGTATCGCCCGCCTCATGCCGTCCCGCAGAAGCCAGCCGTGATCCTCGTCCACGGCGGCCCGGACTGGCATTTCTCATTCCTGTGGTATCCACTGGTTGCACATCTCGCCAGCCGCGGCTGGACGGTGCTTGCCCCCAACTATCGCGGCTCCACCGGCTACGGGCGCGACTGGCAGCTTGCTAACCGCTTCGACTTGGGCGGCGTGGACACAGATGACGTCGCGGCTGGGGCGCAGTATCTCATTCGCGCCGGTCTGGCTGACCCGGCGCGCATCGCTGTGACCGGGCGTAGCTACGGCGGCTACCTGACCATGAGCTGCCTGACGCGCTATCCCGAGCTGTGGGCGGCTGGTTCAGCGGTTGTCCCTTTTCTCAACTGGTTTACTGCCCACGTCAACTCGCGTGAAGATTTGCAGCACTGGGACATCGAGAACCTGGGCGATCCGGTTGAAAATCACAATCTGTGGTACGAGCGTTCGCCGTTCTTCTTTCTCGACCGGGTGTGCGCCCCGGTGCAGTTGATCTGTGGCGCCAACGACCCGCGCTGTCCAGCCAGCGAGTCGATCCAGGCGCGCGATATGCTCCAGTCACTCGGCAAGGATGTTGATCTGATGCTGTACCCGGACGAGGGTCACATGTTTCTCGATGTCGAGAACGTGGTGGATTCCGAGTTGCGGCGGGTCAAATTCCTGGCGCGCGAATTGGAAAGGCAGTCATCAGTAATCAGTGAACAGTGATCAGTTGTCTGTTCGATGAACTGATGACTGATAACTGTTCACTGGCTATTATTGTCAAGGAGAACTATGCACTTCAGTATCCTTTCCTCCGAAGAAGTCGAAGCTGTTCATCAGGCCACATTGCGCATCCTGAGCGAAGTCGGGGTGACGCTGACCCACGCCGAAGCCCGCGAGGTGCTGACCGGCGCGGGTGCGACCATCCATGGTGAGCGCGTGCTGCTGCCGCCTGGCCTGGTGGAGGACTGTATTGCCAAATGCCCGCACCAGGTCACGTTGCGCGGACGGGGCGGGGCAGTCAAGACCCTCGGCGATGGCTCGCTCAACTTCCACAACCTGGGCGGGGCGCGCGATATCTACAATCATGGCACTGGCGAGCATCGCTTTGCTACGGTGCAGGATCTGCGCGACGCTACTCGTCTGCTCGACGCGTTGGAGAACTGCACGACCATCACGCCCTTCTTCACCCCGCAGGATGTGCCGGGTGCGCTGATGTCCCTGGCGATGTACCGGCACGCGCTGCCCTGCACAGTCAAGCCGCTGCAAGGCCCTGGCGTACAATACGCCGCCGAGGTGCACTACGCCGTGCAGATGGCTGCCGTGATCGGCGAACCGCGCCAGTTCCTCAGCTTGAGCCTTTCGCCGGTCAGCCCGCTGAACCTGCCGGAGCACGAGGCCGAAGCCATCATGGAAATTGCTCGGCTAGGGATCGCCTTTGGGCCGCTGCCCTGTCCAACCGCCGGGACGACGGCACCTTTCTCGATTGCCGGCGCGCTCGCCCAACAAAACGCCGAGGTGTTGATCGCCCTGGTGCTGGCCGAGCTGGTCAATCCGGGCCTGCCCATCGTCTACTGCGGACGGCTGGCGATGATGGAACCGCGCACCGGCATCTCGGTTTGGGGCGGGGTGGAGCTAGGCCTGGCCTCGGCCGGGACGGTGCAGATTGGTCACCGCTACGGGCTGCCGGTCAACGTCTATGGCTTTTCGACCAACTCCCACACGCTGGATATCCAAAACGGTTTCGAGCGGGCGCTCAATGCCGCCATCCCAGCCCTGGCCGGCGCGGATGAGCTTTCTGGCATTGGTGAAATGGAGGCCGGCGTGATGGGTTCCTTCGCGCAAATGGTGACCGACAACGAGCTTGCCAGCAGCGTTCGCCGCCTGCGACGTGGCTTCGTTGCTGACGAAGACTCGCTGGCGGTGGAGGTCATCGCCGCGGCCATGAACGGGACGCATAACTTCCTCGGGCAGAAGCATACCAGCCGTTACCTGAAAGGTGGGGAGGTGCTGCTGACCCGCCTGGCTGAGCGCGGCACATGGGAGATGTGGGATAGTGGCGGCCGGAAAGGCATGGCCGAACGCGCTCAGGCTGAGGCCGAGAGGATTCTGTGCGAGCACATCGTTCCACCTCTGGATGACGCGCAGGTGAGAGAACTGGACGCGCTCATGGCGGCTGCCGAACGCGAATTAGTGAAATAGAAACTTTGAGTGCGGAAGCTTGCTTCCGCAAATTCGCTTGCTTCTGCAAGTTGCGACAGCAAGCTGTCGCATTCCGAAAGTGGAGATATTATGCTCGATAAAGCACGTGCTATGCAGGGACAACTCATTGCCTGGCGGCGCGGCTTTCACGCACACCCGGAACTCGGCTTCCAGGAAACGCGCACCGCCGCGGCCGTGGCAGATTTATTGGAAAAACTAGGCTGCCGCGTGCGGCGCGGCGTGGGCAAAACCGGCGTGGTCGCCGACCTCGGCTCTGGCAGCCCAATGATCGCCATCCGCGCTGATATGGATGCGCTGCCGATCCAGGAGGCCAATGACGTGCCTTACATCTCGCAAAATCCTGGAGTGATGCACGCTTGCGGCCACGACGCCCATACCGCTATGCTGCTCGGCGCGGCGACATTGCTGGCCGAAGAAGAATTTCCCGGCGCAGTGCGCTTCCTTTTTCAACCTTCTGAGGAAGCCGGGGATGACGAGGGCATCAGCGGCGCGCCGCGCATGATCCAGGATGGGGCCATGGAGAGCGTGGACATGGTTATCGCCTTGCACGTAGAACCGGCCACGCCGGTCGGCGACATCCGTAACGAGTCCGGGCCGGCTTCCGGCGGTGTGGATTCGTGGTTTGGGCGCGTCATCGGTAAGGGCGGGCACGGCGCGCATCCGCATGAGGCCATTGACCCCATCTTTATCAGTGCGCACGTCATCTTTGCTTTGAATGGGATCGTCTCGCGCCGCCTGCATCCCTTCAGCCCGGCGGTAGTCAGCGTTGGCGCCATCCACGCTGGCCAGGCCGAAAATGTCATACCGGCGGCGGTGGATTTTGCGGGCACGCTGCGCTATACTGAGCGTAAAGTGCAGGAACAGATCCACGCCGAGATCGAGCGTGCCTTTTCGCTGGCGCGGGCGCTGGGTGGCGACTATGAATTGCGATTCGAGATCGGTGCGCCGCCGATGCAGAATCACCCGGCGGCTGTTGAGCTGATCCGGCGGGCGGCGGCAGACCTTCTTGGAGAAGGGCATATTCTGCCGTTTATCAAGGAGCTGGGCGCAGAAGATTTCGGCTGCTTTTCGGAAGTAGTCCCGGGCGCGATGTTTGCCTTGGGTACGCGCGTGGAAGGCGACCGACGCTATGGCCACAACCCGCGCTTCGATATTGACGAGCGCGCCCTGCCCATCGGCGCGGCGGTCCTGGCCGAGGCCGCGCTGCGGTTCCTGCGAGGCAAGAGTGTTGCAGGGAACGGAAGCTTGCCCTGAGTGGTGCTCCTCAGGCTGGATTGCCTCGGCGTCTTCCGAAGGCAGACTTCGTTTCCTGAAAGCGGGAAGGGCTCGAGGCATTGAGCAGCGCTGGCCAAAGCGCTATTCTAGCGCGTCCATTTCCCTCACCGTGATCCGGCGGCAAGGTTTGGCGACAGGGCGGAACGGGCTGACGAGCGGATACGGCTCAATGGCTGATTAATAATTCGTTACTTCCATTCCGGCACTTCCGCCGGGTTCACGGGACAGCCCAGGGCTTCGAACTTTTCCTTTGTCAGATAATGGAGAATGGGATGGTAAGGCCCCATCGCGCCAGGTGTATTCTGTCCTATCAAGGTCGGATCGTAGTTGTTTTCGGACCACGATCCAAGGTTCCAGGGAACGAGGGTATCAGTCGGCGTGTTGGGGTTATAGGCATGGTCTGGGTACACACTCAACCAACGGATTAATACTCCTTGCGGTTCTTCGGGGCCACGATCCTGCCAGGTAACGCCACACTCCGGCCGAGCATTGTCCGGCCGGTTCTCGGGGCGCGAGTAGACGATCACATAGTCACGATTGGAATCCAGGGTGATTTCATCATCCATCAGGCAGCCGTAGACAACGCCTCGATAACGTTCTTCCGGTCCATTTCCGGAATGGCAAATGGACCAGAAACGTAAATCTGCCGCTTGCATGGTCGGCTCGCCAGAGCGCGTACCGGGAGTTTTGGGCAGACGACCGGTGAAAACCAATATCTTACCCAAGCCAATAGCGGTGGGGCGTGTTAGATAATTGATGTACGGGACTAACGTTGTGCCAGGAGTTAGATTGCCGGGTGGTGCTTTGTCCGGCCCGCGATTGTAGAAACAAGTACGCTGGCCACGGATTGCCTGCCGCGCTTCGTCAATGGTCATGTTATTCGAGAGGACAGATTGCTGGAGTCCCCACCCCTCGGCATACATGGTAAAACCGTCGAACATCTTGAACCAGCCGAAGCTGGGGCCGATGATGGCAGGCGGGTCAACTGGGTTGGTTTCCAGGCCAGTAACCGGGCAGTCGCGGCGGAGCGTTTCGGTGAGGTCAGGCTGCAGCCAGAAGGCCTCGCCGGTGTCCAGGCGCAAGAGCACCCTGGGGAGGGCAACCCCACCCAAGGGGCCGGTGCCATTGTCGGGGGCGTAGGTGCGCATCCAGAGGATTGATGGAACGGGAAGTCCCTGTCCCATGGGTCCAGAAGCCGCCATCGGCCCGCCCACGCGGGTGTTGCCGGGTGAGCGAAATTCGGGGGCGCGCATCGCCTCGGGGTTTAGCTCAGCCGCGTTGCCCATCTCTAGTCTGAAAGTGACGTGGTAATGCCGCAGGATAGCGTTGCGGTCAGCGCCGGTGCGGAAGGGGTTGACGTGGCCGGGATCGGGCTCGATATCCACGTCTACCAGGGGGATTTCGTCCTGCCCGAGGTTGCTGGTGACCGGATATCGAGGGTCAAAGGGTTCCTGAATCTGGAAATCCATGAATCGGGCGTGCGGGAAATCTCCTTCGACCAACAGCTCACTGCCGAAAGGTGCAATAAATACCGTTCGCAGATAGGTAACATGAGTTTCAGCGTTGGCTCGCCTGAGAATGGGAATGTCAAAGTCGGTTGGGTTGGGCCGGGCCGGGACCCAGAACCATTGATTGCGAGGGTCTACCTCCTCAGGGTGAAGGAGAGTCCAACTACTTATTTTTTCGCCGATCATTGTAGAGGGGAGCAAGTCATTCGGAAGACGAGCATCAACCTCGCCTCTCAACCAACGGCGGATGTAATCTTCCAGTGTGTCTGAAAGTTGCTGCGCCTGCGACGTTTGCCGGGCGTAGAACGCTTCCCATTCTTCCGTTGTCATGTTGCAATACTGGTTGACGATTTTTTGTTCGCTGGCGTCGGGAAGGTCAATATGGCCCCAGTAGTCATAGGGGAAACTATCTTCTGGGGGCAGGGGCACACTGGAACAGTCTACTTCGTTGGGAAACAGGGATAGGTCTCCGCCCGGTAAGGTCAACCAGGGATTGGTTGTTGCGCCTGATTCTGTTTCCGAGGGGGGAGTTGTAGATGCAGGAACCGCTCCCCCCAAACGACAGGCGGTTGTAACGAATATCAGCAGAATCAGATTGGAAATCAGTCGGTGCAAGGAATTGAATGAAAAGTGATCCTTCATACAGACGCCTCCTCGTATTTTCTGAAGATGGTTATTGAGATCATCCTGTCCATGTCATTGCTCAAAACACTATCGCAAGCACCTACACAGCAAATAATCTATGACAACCCATATGTTACATTTTTCCTGTTACAAAAGGATGTCGGTTCAGTCACAATCTGGTAAATCTTCAAAATAAGGCGATGCTTCCAATGGACCCAGCACGATATCCAATGTTGTCCGTAAACGAGCATGGCGGCGACTAACGGCCTTCATCTGGCTTTGTTCATAAGCCGAAGAGCGCGACCAGCTCCGCAGCCAATATCTAAAGCCCAATTTTGATACGAAGTTTTGTGAGCGTAATTAAATCTCGCATAAAAGGAGAAGCCTTGGCTTGTACCATTTGACCAGCCCAAGATGACCAACTGGTTTCATCTCTGTCGAGAGTCCATGTCATTTCCGCGATTTCATCGTTCACTCATCCAACTCCTTGGTGTGATGCAAAAGCGCCTCTCCAATATAAAACCAGCCACACGAGAAAGATTGGTCCGAGCGCCATCAGGCTGTTCTGCAATAGCGTGGGTTCGTTTGTGACATGCCAGGCTTCCGAAAAAAGTTTGAAGGCGATCAGGTTATTGTAAGAATGCATCAACACGCAAGGCCACACACTGTTCGATTCAAGGTACAGCCAGCCGAATATGAAGCCGGCCAGAACAAAAACGAACAATGCCAAGCCCGCGCCCACCAGGTCTACTTTTTGGGTGTATATGTCGCTGGGAAGAATGACGAGCAGGGCATGCCACAATGACCAAATAACCCCGCTCAACAAGAGCGCTTTCCAGCGGTCCAAAGAGCGCAGTTTCTTCAGCAAATAGCTGCGCCAGCCGAACTCCTCACCGATGAAGATGATCAACCCGCCAAAAAGGTTGATCGGCAGCCGGTAGAGTCCGCTGGCAAATTTCGACCAATCCATGACGCCGAAGCCGAAGGAGAGCTGCATGAAGTCCTGCGTCCCATTCCAGAAGAAGGGCAGCAGGATCGCCAGCAGCCAGAAGTACCAGCGCACCTTGCGCAGTCCCAGGTGGGCATCGCGGAACCCTTCCCGCGCAATCAACAACCGCATCAGCAGCGCGGCGATGAGCGGGCTGAAGGGTCCCATGATTCCTAGGAGGGTGCTCCACACTCCTGGGTCATTGCCTCCCCACCCGGTCCATGTCACACCGAAAAAAGGGATCCACAGCAGGGCATAGGCCAGGATGCAGTAGATGATGACGTTTCGCAAGGTAAAGCTTTGTTGATTCATATTTTCTCCTTCGTGATTCTCGATATGCGAGTGTAGAGGTAATGGAATCAGCCAAACAACCTTTATCCCGGTTGGCCAACTTTAATGGTGAAACTCTTCATGATCACTACCAGGCACCACAAGGTGAGACCCAGAGAGACCCAGTTGAAGGTGGGCGGTAGTAGCGACCCCAATCGAGGCGCGACCAAGAACCAATCTATGTATTGACCTCTTCTTCTGGGAAAGTTTGGTAGCCACTGCACTCCTTTATCTCCAGGTTATGGATCGCTTCTGCCTGTTCTGTCTTTTGCCGGCTTGTTATCCCCCCGCCTGTCTCGTGAAGCACGTGCATCTCTGCATCGGTTCGCGGGAAAGTTCGCCGGTGAAGACCTGATGTATTTATACGACCTTCTGCGTGGGGAGGGTCAAGAGGGGAGAATCAGGAATCGGCCGGTTTTTTGATCGTTTCAACACCACCTCGATCACTGAGACCAAGAGGTTGAAAGAGAACGGCTTTGAAATGGAAAAATCACAGAATTGACGCAATCGGTTCCCTTGAAAACTGTCAGGAGACTCCCCTGAGATTGCGATCAACGGAATGCAGCGCGTCGCCGGCATTAGGCGCAGGATCTCGGCCGTTTCGCGCCCATTCATCACTGGCATTGACTCGTCTAGCAAAATTAGGTCAGGGCGGTGGGTCAGCGCCAGGATAATCGCTTGTTGTCCGTCCTGGGCCTGGACAATATCGGCATCGGGGAAGCGATTCAGGATGGCGCTGCGAACCACCTTTCGAAAGGATTGATTGTCATCTACCACCAAAAAATGGAACATCATCAACCTCCTGCAATAAAGGATTCAGACACTGAGAGGTTACCCCCTATGTATTGCAGGAGGATGTCAATATTGTCACAATCCGGTTAATTATTTCCGTTTGGGTTTGATCCTGGTGATCTGAAATTCAAACATTAGTTCGGACAGGCAAGAATGAGTTGTGTTTTTTGCCGATATTTACAGAGGTGAACCACATGCGGGCTCTGGATTGATCCCTGGCAACAAGAACCAAAAGCAAGCGCCCTCTCCCAAGGCGCTTTCTACCCCAATCTTCCCTCCCTGGGCCTCGACCAGGCCCTTAGCGATCGTCAGTCCCAAACCCGCCCCGCCCCTGCTACGCGCCGGGTCAGCCTGATAGAACCGTTCGAAGACGTGCGGTAGATCTTCAGGGGCAATGCCGCTACCGGTATCCATCACGCGCACTTCGACCCACTTCTCGTCTAGCTCCCGAACTGATACCGTGATGATACCCCCCTCTGGAGTATAGCGCAGAGAGTTGGTCAGTAGGTTGCTGATGACTTGCTCCACCCGCAGCGCGTCAGCCAACACATTGGGCAGGTCTTCTGGAGTGTTAGCATCGAACACAATGCGGTGGTCAGCCCAGGCCTGGTCTGAAAAAGCGGCCAAAATTTTGTTGATCAATGGCGGCAGCTCCACCTGGGTCAGGTTCAATTCCAACTCATGAGCGTCCAGCCGGGCCAGTGCAAACAGGTCGTCAACCATGCGCGCCAGACGAGCGGTCTCGTCGTGCAGGATGGGTAAATATTTCCCCACGAGTTCAGGGTGGCTTTCCAATGACTCAATATGAGCGTTTAGGGAAGCCAGGGGTGTACGCAAGTCGTGGGACACATTTGCTACCATTTCCTGCTGGGCATGGGCCAACTCAGCCACCTTATCGCGTTCATTCTGCAGAGCATCAAGAGTATGTTTCAGTTGATCGGCCATGCAATTGAACCGATTGGCCAAATCCCCCAGTTCATCGGAGCGGTCAGCAACCGCGCGGCGCGTGAGGTCGCCATCTGTCATGGCTTGAGCCGCCACTGCCAAATCCTTCAAGGGGCTGATGATATGTCGCGCCATGCGATGACCGATGAGCGCTGAAACCAGGGCAGCAGGAGGAAATACAATTAATGCAGCCAATCCAAAAGCCAATACCACTAGTGAAAATGCAACGAAGGGGGTTGTGCGATTTGCCGGAGCGCCCAACGGAAAACTCATCTGCACGCATGCGATTACCACTCTCTGAACCTGTCCGCTTGAATCCTCAACCGGCGCCGCTCCAATCAATCGGGGAACCTCGTCCGTGGTCGGCACCCTGCGGCTATTCCTGACGATGTCCTCCTCACCTTGGGCAGCAGAGGTGAAAACAGACACCCAGGCTGCCTCATCATCCACAGACCAATCGGGCCCAGAACGGCTTGCCAGAATGCCATTTGCAGATAACACCTCTCCTTCGGGATTTACCCAGGCAAGGCCGCATAAACGACGGAAGATGAATTGGGCAGGCAGGCGATAGGCGTAGATCAGGAACGCACGCGTCATTTCGGGTGAAGTAGGTAATACGGAACCGTCGATCAACCAATCGAAAAGTGTCTCAACTGCCTGATCGCGTTGTTCAGCAGGCATGGTTTCCAACGACGCAGCGACTTGTTGGGCGTATAGACCTGCTTCCGATTCGACTGGCGTAACAACTTCTACCCCGGCGGCAATCAACAGAGCCGGGAGAAAAAGTACCAGTACCAGGGTCAAGATCACCGTGAGAATGAAACGCATGGTCAAAGCCATTTGCAAATGGCGTTTGCTGTGGGCAATGAGCCAGCCGAAAAGGTCGCGAAGATAGTGGACGGTCAACCAGGCAGCGACCAAGATTGCCCATAACCGCGGGATACCCACTGTCATGCGCTGGAGAGGATGATCGAGATTCCACTGCCATAAACCAGGATCACTGCGAGCAAGGAGGTGACCCATTCCCAGGTAGGATGCGTGGAATACGGCTGCTGCCAGAAAACACCAGGCAATCAACCGCAAAGCCTGCAACCATCTTGGGCCATCTCCCACGGACAACCGCCACCCAAGCCAGAATCCCAACCAGAAATAAGCCACAGGTAGAAATATCAAGGCGGTATTTCCCAACACCCTACGCAGAGTAAGCATCAGGAAGATGATAACCAAAGAAGGTAATATCGCCTCAATGAATGCGCGCCATGGAGGGATAGTATTTTTCATAATCACCTGGGGTCAAACTTATAGCCGATGCCGCGTACTGCTACGATCCGATCTGCGATTCCACATCCACTGAGTTTCTGGCGCAGACGGGAAATATGGGTATCAACTGTCCGGTCGCTGCCCGTTGCATGGTAACCCCATATTTGATCCAGCAAATAATCACGGCTAAAGACGCGCGATGGATGCGAGGCAAGCAAATAAAGGAGATCGAATTCTTTGGTGGATAAGTCCAGCGGCTGTCCCTCCATTGACGCCTGATAGGTGGCTTTATCGAGCATCAGACCGGCGATCTGTATCACAAGTTTCCCCTGGGCTTCTGCCAAACCGTCCATTTCTACCCGACGCAGCAGGGCGTGGATCCGCGCCAACACTTCGCGGATGCTGAACGGTTTCGTCACGTAGTCATCTGCGCCAACTTCCAGTCCGACGACACGGTCAATTTCCTCGGCCCGGGCTGTCAGCATCAGGATAGGGACCCTGGCAAGGGCGCCGCTCCCGCGTCGCAGTTCGCGACAGACCGACAACCCGTCCATCACAGGCAGCATCAAATCCAAAATGATCAGATCGGGCGAGCTGCACTTTGCCTCTTCCAGCCCTGTCTTCCCATTGAACGCCAGCAATATTTCATATCCATCTTCTTCGAGATGCTGCCGCAACAGGCGGGCAAGGTTGCGCTCATCTTCGATGACCAGGATACGCGTCATGATGACTGCCTCTTTTTACCATGCTTATCTTATGAGACCAATACTATCTCTTTCCATCAATAGGGCAAAATGGCATTGAATAGGTGATTGAATCTGATAATAGCATCACCTCATCACGAACTGATTACAGAATTGTTACAAAGAAGTGTTGATGAATCACTATGGATATTGGTAATTTCTTGCCTGTGGCATGTCTAGATGATGAGTTCCTGACAGCCAGAGCACGCTTACACCATTTGTTGGTATATTCCCAAACAACCCATGATTAGTCAAGACTTGGTCCGACACGGTGAGGGTCAACCACCACCGGGTCAACGCCCGAACTGGACGCCTGCCGGCAGATTTCCACTTCTAGTATCCTTCTTCTCCATTCTCAAATCGAAGTATTGACCATCAGCCGCCAGCGGGTCACCACCGGACCTCGCGCCTGACCCCCCCCGGTTCGAGCAGGGAAATCCCCGCCGAACGCATGCCCTGCCATGCAGCCAATCTCTGTTCGACTCCGGGCATATCGAGTGCTGCCTTTTCCAAGAAGTAGCCAAGGCGTTTGACCACCGTCCCGCCGCCCATCGTTCGCTGCGCAGCAACCCGGTCGAGAAATGGGTTGACCGCCTCCGGCAGTTCTTTGCCTGTGCGCGCTCCAATCACATCCAAGAGGCGGAATGGCGTGCGCCCTGCAAGTAAAGGGAATAGAAAATCACAGGCTTCGTCGAACCGCTTGTCGGTGACCATCACGCGAGCCTCTCACTCAGTTCACGCGCCTCTTGAATCTTCATCGGGCTTACCTGCCGCTATCCTGGATGCAAGATTTCAAACTCATCATAGCACGAAACATGTTCTTCAACACAAAATGTGACATTGTCGAGGCATTTACATTTTTTCTTCGCAAAGGCCTTTCCGCAGGGCGCGAAGGTGGTTGCGAATGTGGGCTTCTGCTTCCCGGACAAGTTCTCTGAGCGTGCGAAGTTTGGCGCCTGCCTTGATCTCGATAACGATCTTTTCAGGATCGTGCAGACGGCAGATCTCCACCAGCCTCCGGTTCGCTTTTCTCAGGCGACGGGTCAGCGCAGCCGGGGATACGCCGCGGCTCGCGGTGACCGCGGCAGCATTCAGGTCCCGAAACCGACCGGCGGGCGGGGCCATCGACTCGTGAAGCAGGTGCACCTCTGCCAGCCTGACGTAGAGTTCATGATGATAGACCAGGTGCGCGAGAACTTCCTTCGGCCCCCAGTCCTGCTCGGTCAGCGCCTGAGCAGAGAGAGACTCGATGAATTGGCAAAATTGGCCGACGGTGGCACTGAGCCTGCCCACATCGTTCATCGCCGCTCCCGGAATCTGAAAATCTTCGTGCGCCCGTCTCTGAAGAGGCGGGCATAGCCGCCAATTTGGCGCTTGTTGCTGTCGTTCTCGTCTGGAGCCAGCTTTTCCCATTCCGGGTTTCTCCTGAGGAAACAATATCGCTTGGTTTCGTCATTCACCAGGTAGATGGCCCGGTCAATCTTCATTTCTCTTGGCATGAGACGTACCCTCAGGCACGCTTCGCCAGGGCGTACCCGATGCTGATTGGAATGATAGGGATCAGTAGGTAGGTCAGACCGATATCGGCCATGTAGTCGGCAAAGGACATCTTCATCGGTCCCCACGAAAACATGAGTTGATCTACAGCCAGATTGACGGCGAACCAGATAACACCAAGCAGAATCCCCTCTCGCAGTGTGCGGCTTTCTATGCGCTGAAAGTAAAGCACAGCAAAGGCTGTCACGCATGCCACCAGCGAAACCGGCATGATCGACTCGAAGAGAGGCCGGTTTGAAGACCTAAATGGGTAAACAAGCATGGCCACAGCGAAGACAATCAGCCAGATCAGAAAGCCAAAGAGTAATGCACGTCTAATAGATTTCATTTTTGACCTCCGGAGATATAGAATTTAGAAGCCTCCTTCCCCTTTATATAACCTCCAGTAGGAGGAGAGTCAAGAGGAAAATCTGAGGGGATCGTTCACGACAAACTCCTGAAGGTTGAGGAAAG
>CAYZIQ010000022.1:25609-28007 GCA_964478375.1 uncultured Chloroflexus sp.
CAAGAGGAAAATCTGAGGGGATCGTTCACGACAAACTCCTGAAGGTTGAGGAAAGGCATTTCCCCTTCCCAAAATTGACATCCCCTGTCAACTAAAGTAAACTACTCGCAAAAGAGGAGCATTATGCACACCATCTTGAACGGCACCACCAAAGAAGTCACCATCGGCATTGACCGCCAGTTCGTCATCATCGGCGAGAGGATCAATCCCACGGGTCACAAGAAACTGGCCGCTGCGCTGACGGAGGGCAATTTCGATTATGTCCGCCAGCTCGTCGAGCGGCAGGTGGCCTGGGGCGCGGACGTGCTGGATATCAACGTCGGCGTGCCGGGGCTGGATGAGGTCGCCATGATGCCGAAGATGGTGGCGCTGGTCGCTTCGCTGGCAGATGTACCCTTATGTCTAGATTCGGGCAATCCGCAGGTGCTGGCGGCGGGACTGGCAGCCGCGCCGGGCAAGCCACTGGTCAACTCGGTCAGCGGCGAGGAGAAGCGCCTGGCGAGCGTGCTGCCTATCGTCAAGGAGCGCGGCGCAGCCGTCATCGGCTTGACCATGGACGATAACGGCATCCCCAAAACGGCCGAGGAGCGCCTCGCCGTGGCGGAAAGAATCCTCGAGCGCGCGGCCAAGATTGGCATCCCGGCGGAAGATGTGGTCATTGACCCGCTGGTGCTGACCGTTGGCTCGGACAGCCAGGCCGCCTTCGTC
Organism: uncultured Chloroflexus sp.; assembly: GCA_964478375.1. Lineage (GTDB taxonomy): Bacteria > Chloroflexota > Anaerolineae > Anaerolineales > Villigracilaceae > CG2-30-58-95. Next base: position 26,318 of record CAYZIQ010000022.1, read on the forward strand.
ACGCTCCAGACGATTGACCTGCTGCGCAAAAGCTTCGGCGTGAACGTCAACCTGGGCGCCAGCAACGTCTCGTTTGGTCTGCCAGATCGCCTGAGCCTCAACCAGACCTTCCTAGCTCTGGCCATCCAGATGGGGGCGACCTGCTCGATCACCGACCCGGTCAAGCTTGGCGCGACGATCAAGGCCTCCGACCTGCTCCTGGGCCGCGACGCCAATTCCATGCGCTATCTCAAGTATTTCCGCGCCGCGGAGAAACTACGCGCCGCGGAGGTGGTGAGGGGAGAGTAAACCAAAGGCAGCGCTGGACAGTTAAAAGGATAATCGTCTCAAGAATGGTAGAAGAGGTCAAAGAATGAATAGAATGGCAAATCGGGATTCATGGAATATCCTACCATTGCCTACTCAACGCGCGAGATTAAACATAAAGCGCACTTTTACTGAGCAAGAATACACTCGTTTAGCTCATGGTTTTATTCCCGAGGTTATGGAACATAAATGGTTTATCTATATGGAAAATGATGTATTATATTTCCACCGAAGTTGGACTGGTTTCTGTATTTACGAAGTGCACTTCAATAAACAGCGCACGATAAATACAGTGTTGGTTAATCGTGATGATAGACAGTATAGAGGAATAGATAATGAACGTGATAAAAGAATATTAAACATCCTGATTGATGATTTGCTTCTTGGATGAGGTATACCGTTTACCAAATTGCAGGAAAGGCGTTAACCAATTATGAAAGCCTACGAATATATCATCTCTAAACAAACTCAATGGGCTTGGAATCGTGGCATCCAGCTTGTTGGAAGTCAAGGTAGCGAAGGTCGCCTTGCATACACTCCAACACTCGAGCAAAATCTGTTTGAACCTTTGGAAATGGATACTCGGAAAAGTTTTGAGCAGGGTGATGGAAACGAAATTGGTGGCAATCCAGCCAAAATGCAAGCTGTGCATTCTTCATCCGCATTAGGCGTCAATGTTTTTCAATACTGGCAGAGAATCGGGCAAGTACCGGCAATAGCTTCTGCTTGTGGGTTTTGCAGAAAGGGAAGCGTTGTTTCCCAAAGGATTGTGTTTGAAGACAAGTACGTAATAGATGACAATTTAGACAAATTTCCAAAACCGCCAAATATTGATGTTGTTTTCCATAATTCTGATTCATCAAGTTTCAAAAGATTCGCCGTTGAATGCAAATTCTCAGAAGCATACAGTTCGCAACAACATGATGGTATAAGGCCCGCATATCTTGATTTATTTCAACTATGGTTAGATATACCCAATTTGCATGATTTTGCAACATCAATCTGTCCGAATGAAAACTTTATCCATCTTCACTCCGCGCAATTAATCAAACACATTCTTGGTCTTAAGAGACGTTTTGGCAAGATTGGTTTCAGGCTTCTCTATCTTTGGTATGATGTTTTAGGTAAGGAGGGGGCTATTCATCGAGATGAGATTGAAAAATTTTCTGGAATTGCAACGGCCGATGGAGTCTACTTTAATGCTATGTCCTATCAAGAATTAATTCTTGCAATGTCTAAAGAATACGGGCAAACACATCCTAATTACATCAAGTATTTGAGTGAGCGGTATCTATAATCTACACGTTTGCTTTAAAATCAGGCGCGGTAAATGGCGGCAAGTAGCTCTTACCGTTGACTGAACAGCTTTAATTTGAAGGGCTAA
>CAYZIQ010000023.1:0-4174 GCA_964478375.1 uncultured Chloroflexus sp.
GCAATCTCAGCTTGGTCGAGCAGGGATAATCCGGATTGCACCTTGCCTCTCATAACATCAACGCTGCCTTGGAGCGAAAGTAGCACAGGGCGCGACCGAATAAGTTCATCAGGCAGGTATTCTAGCCAATTGGATAAGGTGATCAAACGGTCATTATAGAGCAGTGTTGTTCCAACGCGCTCCACCAAGTCGGCCTGGGCATTGATATCTCCTAACTGTTGGTAAACGTGATAGCACTTTTCTAGGTCTCCGTTTTGTTCATGTACCTGAGCCAGACGGCGAAAGATGGGATCTATGAACTCGGGGTGCTCTTCTTTTAGCCGGGCTTTGAGGAAATCCTGGAAAAGATGATGGTAGCGCAGCCATTTTCCGTTTGGGCCCACGGGCAGGACAAAAAGGTTGTTGAGACGCACCGAATCGATCATCTGCTTCCAGTTGTGAGGTTGATCTGGGTTCAATGGACTCAGAACAGCCTCGCAGAGGTCCGCATCAAACTCGTCAAGCAGGGAAGTGTGTAAGAGAAAGGCTCGTATTTCAGCTGGCTGCTGGTCGAGCACCTCCTGGCTCAGGTAGTCGAATAGTTCTACGCCCGCCGCGCGCGCAGCCCGCAAACGGTCAGCGATGCCCTTTGCCATGGTTGGATTGGAAAGCTGCAGGCCAGTAATCCATCCCTCCGTCTGCTGCACCAATTCTTCTGCGGTTTCGGTCGAGATTTGCTGATGATAGTTTTGTTCAAAGAGCGCCTGGATTTCTTCTGCCTCGAAAGCCAGCTCGAGCGGGCCTAAACCGCCCACTTGATCGCGTGCAATCATCAGGATTGCATCTGGGAGAGTAACAACTTTGCGCGAGGATAAGATCAGATGGCAGTTCTCCCCTACGAGTTGGACAAAACGGTTGACAAAGCCGCAAATCGCTGGCGTGTCGTTGACGAACTGATAGTCATCCAAGACCAGGATAAAGTGTTCGGAGATCTGTTCGTAAATCTCGTTGATCAAAGTAACGATTAAGCGCTCTGTATCGTTTTCCAATGAGGTGATGTTGCTCAGCGCGGCGGTGGACTGAAGGCCAAATTTTGGAAAACATTGCGCTAACGCGGCAATAAAGTAGGCAATGAACCGTTGGGGGTCCTGATCCAAGGCATCTAACGACAACCAGCATAGTGGCATCTCTGCATGGCCCGCAAAATCAACCAGGAGCGAGGTCTTACCATACCCCGCGGGAGCGGAGACCAAGATTAGTCGCCTATCCAGCAGCTCGCTCAACAGATCTAACAAACGTATCCGTGTTAGGATTTCATCACGGCGCTTCGGGACGATGATCTTAGTCCGGCTGAGAGGGATGTTTAGTGTTGGCATAATCCATTTGCTTCTCTCCTAATTTTACCCGCTTTGCGGGTAAAGGCTGTCTAGGATTTGCCTCGACCGGGCCGTAAATTATTGGCATTACGCCCCCTCTTTCCACAAATATCTCCAAAATCCAGTTATTTTTGAAGCACGGCTAGCATCTTCGGATGCAGTACGGGTGGCGCAGCGAGAATGGACTGCGGTGGGGAAATATAATCTGGCGCGCCGTGTATATTTGTGACGGCTGCCCCTGCCTCTTCGGCGATGAGGCCGGCCGCGGCGATGTCCCACGGTTGGATGCTGATTTCCCAAAAGCCATCGAAGCGACCGGCCGCGACGTAACACAGATCGAGGGCAGCCGAGCCGAGGCGACGCACGCCCTGGGTCACGCGGGCAAAGCGGCCAAAGTATTCCAAATTGTTTCGCGGTGAGTTCCATGTGTCGTACGGGAAGCCGGTCACCAGCAGGCTGTCTTTCAGTTCGCAGGCGTCCGAGACGTGGATGGATCGCCCGTTCAGCCGGGCACCACGTCCGCGCTCGGCCGTGAAGGCCTCGTCACGCAGGGGGTCATAGACCACGCCTAGGGTTGTCACGCCCCGATGGGCATAGCCGATGGAGACGCAAAAGATGGGCACGCCGTGCGCGTAATTGACCGTGCCATCCAGCGGATCTATGTACCAGAGATGTTCTTCATCCCCCGCCAGGTTGCCTGCTTCCTCAGAGAGGATGCTGCTGCCAGGGAAACGACGATGGATTTTGGCCAGCAGGAAAGCCTCGGACTGGTGGTCAACTTCTGTGACCAAGTCAACCACACCTTTGTGTTCCACCTGATGCTCGCGCTCGAAACCGGCGCGCAATATCTCACCCGCGCGGCGGGCGATCTCCTCTACTTCCGGTAATGTAGGTAACATGTCCGTGTCGTCTCTCCGACTACCTTTTCCCCTCCCATTCGGCCATCAGCCGCTCGAAGAACTCATCCAGGTAGCGCAGCCGTTCCTCGGCAATCGCCCTCGCCGTGGGCGTGAACATGCGCTGAGGTACTTTGCGCAACTTGAACAAGTGCTCGTGATATGAGCTGTGCGGCTCGCCGGGCATTTCTTTGCCGGTTTGGATGAACTGCTCGGATGGCTCAGCGTACCAGGGCTGGCTGGCCAGCGTGGCGTAAGCGATGACGCGCGCCACGCCGATCGCGCCGAGAACGTCTAGCTTATCGGCATCGAACAGGACTTTGGCCTCGATGGACTGCGGCGGCTCGGAGGTGTCACGGTAGCGATGGGCGCGGATGCAATGCTGGACAGCGGCGATGCGTTCCGGACCCCAGCCCTCGGCGCGCAAAACTTCAGCTGCGAACTCGGCTGAAGCGTGGTGGTGATTGGTGCGCGAGTCTGCGCCGGGCATGGTACCCTCGGCGTCGTGCAGCAAAGCTGCGGCGCGGACGATCTCCAGGTCCGCGCCTTCGGCCAGGGCTAGGCGTTCGGCCATACGATAAACGCGCAGCACGTGGTCGAAGTCGTGGACGGCGTCGGCAGCCTTATACCAGGAGCGGGCTTGTTCGATGGTTGGCATGGAACTCCAGCTTAGTTTTACCGCGAAGAAGCGAAGGACGCGAAGGGGTACTTATGAACGCGAAGAAAGGCTTATTCCTTTCTCACCGGGTAGAGAGTTGGACCAGGGAGATTAAAGATAACACGTTTGATACCGTCTTTCATCAACCTGACGTTCCAGTTTAAGAGAAAGCCGATTTTGCAGCCGCTCAGTTTCAGGTAAGTCAGCAATTGCGCCTGATGGATGGGCAGCAGGCTTTCAACCGTTTTGTTTTCGACGATGACGAGATCATCCACCAACGTGTCAATGCGATAGCCCACGTCTATTTTTTGGCCCTCGTAAACGAGAGGCAATGTCACCTCCGTCAAGACTTTTCTGCCGCGCTGCCGCAGTTCATAAGCGTGACAATACTGGTACGCCGATTCGAGCAATCCCGGCCCCAACGCTTTATGGACTTTGATGGCGGCATCCACTACATCTTTCGCAATCTCCTCGATATCGGCCAGGCTCTCCTCCTTCGCGAATTTAATCTCCTCTTCGCGTTCTTCGTCCCTTCGCGGTTAAATTACGCAGTTCGGTAGTAGCCCACATCCACCGAGTAGAGGCGGCCGCGCTTGACCACCTGCTTGACCAGGTTGGTTCCGAAGCGATAGCCGAGGTGACGATAATCCGGCACGGAAAGCACGAGAAGGTCGGCCTGCTTGCCGGGTTCGATGGAGCCGATCTTGTCGGCGCGTCGGATGGCGTGAGCGGCGTTGATGGTGGAGGCGGCGATGGCCTGAGCCGGGGTCAGCCGCATGTAGCGGCAGGCCAGCGCGATGGCGAATTGTATGGATTCGCACCAAGCCGTGCCGGGATTGCAATCGGTCGCCAGGGCCAAGATGCCGCCCGCCTCAAGGATTTTCTGGGCTGGAGTGTAGTCGTGCTCGGCGAGACCGAAAGGCGTGCAGGGCAGGGCAACGGCCACGGTGTCGCTCTTTCCCAACGCCTGGATGTCTGCCTCGGAGGTTTTCACCAAATGATCCGCCGAGGCTGCGCCCAATTCCACGGCCAGGCTGACGCCGCCCAGGTTGTCGAACTCGTCGGCGTGGATCTTGAGCGGGAAGCCCAGGTCGCGTGCTTTGGTCAGAATTTGGCGCGACTGCGCCAGGTCGAAGGCCCTGTTCTCGCAGAAAACGTCCACAAAGGGCAGCGGCAGGCGCGGGGCGTGGGTCTGCCACCACTGGCAGACGATGGGCAGCATCGTCTCGCAGATCAGGTCGGTGTAGCCCTGCGGGTCATCCTTG
>CAYZIQ010000023.1:4274-12077 GCA_964478375.1 uncultured Chloroflexus sp.
CCGAGGAAGGTGATGGCCAGGTCCAGCGGTCCTTCGTCATCGAGGTGCAGCAAGGCTTTGAGCAGGCGTAATTCGGTCGCGGTTTGCAAGCCGTAACCGGTCTTGGCCTCGGCGGTGGTCGTCCCGCAGGCGAACATGCGCAGCAGGCGCGAGCGCGCCTGGGCGATGAGCGTCTCGATGGAGGCGGTGCGCGTGGCGCGGACGGTGGAGATGATCCCGCCGCCGGCTGCCAGGATGTCGAGATATTTCGCGCCGGACTGGCGCATCTCGAACTCGGCGGCGCGGTCGCCGCCCCAGATGAGGTGCGTGTGCGCGTCCACGAAGCCGGGCATCACCACGCAGCCGGAGGCGTCCAGCGCCGGCTCGTCCGGATAGCTGGCGCGCAGCTCAGCGGTCGGCCTGACGGCGGCGATTTTCTCGTCGCGGATGAGCACCGCACCTTTCTCGAGGATGCCGAGCTTGCCGAGTTCGCGCCCGCGCTGCGGGCCGCCGGCTAAGGTGAGAAGTTGGGTGGCAGAGTGGATGAGCATAGGGATTAGTGATCAGTATTCAGTGAGCAGTGGTCAGTTTAATGGGACCTGCACCTGGAGCTTGAGTCAGTAATTTGATACCACTGCCGTCCCGGCTCCGCAATACGCAATAAAGCAACAGCTGGGCCGCTTGGCTTGCGCCGCCCCTGCTCCCAATCCTGGACAGTGCGCAGACTTACGCCCATGAGACCCGCAAAAGCCGATTGCGACAATTTCAACTTTGCACGGATAACCTGCACTGGCGCTGGTTCCTTCAAAGTATGGGTGCGCAGCGTTACCCCGCCTGCTTTATATGCTTTGATGTCGCGGATACCTTCGAGAATTTCCTGACCAAGTTCACGATTAGTCATTGTCACTGCCTCGCCGCCTGCAGCCGCTCTGCCAGCCACATCTTGATGATGGACTGGCGCGTCACGCCCAGCCGCCGCGCCTCGTTGTCGAGGGCAGTGATCATCCAGACGGGAAAGTCTACGTTGACGCGCTTTTGCTCGTGGCCCGGTCGGCGGGCGTGGGAAAGGTCGAGCGCGTCCACGACGCTTTCGCCATCATCGAACTTTTTGTCGAATTCACTGGCTTTCATAAGGCTTACGCCTCGCCGTAATCAATCCGTGTTTTTACAGTGCGAAAGGCTTGTGTTTAGATAAGCCGCGCTATGACAGCTGCATAAACACTTCCGGCTTCTGCTCCGCAATACGCAATAAAGCAACAGCTGGGCCGCTTGGCTTGCGCCGCCCCTGCTCCCAATCCTGGACAGTGCGCAGACTTACGCCCATGAGACCCGCAAAAGCCGATTGCGACAATTTCAACTTTGCACGGATAACCTGCACTGGCGCTGGTTCCTTCAAAGTATGGGTGCGCAGCGTTACCCCGCCTGCTTTATATGCTTTGATGTCGCGGATACCTTCGAGAATTTCCTGACCAATATCACGACTAGACATTTTCAATTTCCTTTGCGATTTGCCGTAAGATATGAGCGGGGATATTTTCTACATCACTCTTTCCATAGATAGTTAGTAGCCAGATTTCATCCTCTCGCTTTTTGTGGAAGTAGATCACTCGCACGCCGCTTCTTTTGCCTCTTCCTGACATTGCCCAACGGACTTTTCGGAGGCCACCAGAGCCGGGAACGATTTTGCCCGATTCGGGATATTGGAGCAGGAAACTTTGCAAACCCTGATATTCGTCCTCAGACAAATAATCGTAGACGTATTTGGTAAAGGCGACGGCTTCGATGAACTCCATAGACGGATTATACGGCTATGCCGTATGTTTTGCAAGCCCCATCTTTGACATTTCCGGTTATTTTTGGATCTTCCTCAGCGCACCGAGCAGGGCCAGCAAATTGAATCCCACCGCCCCCGCCGCGACCGCCAGGAAGCCAAAGTGGTAAAGAAAAGGTGCCAGCGGCGCGCCCAGGGCGCGGCCAAGCGAGAGAGCTGCCACGTTGAAGGACATCAGCGTGGCGCGCGCCAATGGAGCGAGTTCGGTCATCAGCGGGAAAGGCGCCATCCAGCCGGCGCGGGCGATCAGGAAGCCCATCAGCGGCACGCCGAGCACGAAGGCCAGCGACCAGTGGTGGGCGGACTCGCGCCAATGCCGTTGTTGCGGTCCCTGCCGCTCCGGCTCCCGCTGCTCCGGCCCAGGCGCGTACCTGCGTCAAATGCGGACGACCAATCCAAGAAGACTGGAATAACTGTCCCTATTGCGGCAAGAAGCAGTGAAGCGAAACTTCTTCTCCTCAACCGGGCGTCCCGACAATCACATGCCGGGACGCTCGGCGTTTAAGCAAATGACCGGCACTTGCAAAGCACCAGTCATCGCACAGAAAGGAATTCTCACGCAGATTTCCAGAGGCTCCTCGGGCTTCCTTTGTAGGGTCTTACGAGGCTGACGCTTATTTCTTTTCCACCTCCACCCACATCTGCGACCCATCCGTCGAGACCGTAATCCAGCCGTTTTGATCGGTGCGCAGGAGGTTGATGTCTTGCACAGCATCCAGCGTATCTTGATCAGGCAGACCATCGGGATCGCCGGCCGCCACGCTGAGGATCGCCACCTGGGGACGAAGGGCAGCAATCCATTCGGGCGGATTGACGGAGGCATAGCCCGAATCGGCCAGCAGCAGCACGGAGACAAGCCCGACTGCCTGTCCGTTTTGAGGCTCATCGAGCGTATCGAAGTTCATGCCGATGGGCAGCAGGGCGCGGAATCCGTTCCATGTGAGCAGCAGCACCGCGCCGCGCGGCGTGACGCTCAGAACCTCGAGCCTGGCGCCCGCGCCCAGGTCGAGGCCGCTGCCGGGAACGGCGCGCGTCACGGCGACGGACTGATCCGTCAGCCACCCGTCCACCTGGCGAGCGGAATAGGACGATTCGACTTTCCCGGCCCAGAGCACAGCCTCGGGTGGGAATCGCTCCAGCGTACGCGGCAGCGCGGCGACTTGATCCTCCTGCGTCGAAGCGATGACGAGATAATCCAGCTTGCGGTCGAAGGGCGAGAGCCGCCGTCCGAGCGCGTCCGAGAGGCGCGAGGGGCTGGGGCCGCCGTTGACCAGTACGGCGCGGCCAGTCGGCGTCTGGATGAGGATGGCGTCCGCCGAGCCGACATCTAGAAAGGTCAGGTGCAGGCGGCCGTCCGGCGCGGCGAAGGCGGCGCGCCAGGTCAAGAAAGTGACGAGAGCAAGCACACCGAGGAGCAGGGGGATAAGGGCGAGGCCTCGGGCGGCGAAAAAGGCTTTTAAACGGGAGCCGGCAAAAGTCCAGGCAAGCAGCGTAACATAGAACAGGACGACGAACAGGAGCGAGAAGTCCCCAAGCACCAGCACGCCGTGCGGGAAGCTGGCGAACAGTTCCACGGCGCGGTTGGTGTAGACGACGAACGGCCAGGCCAGCCAAGCGGCTAATTGGCCGAGCGGCAGGTAGAGCAGTCCGAGCAGCAGGGCCAGCCCGCCGAGCAGCATCACGGCGGGTTGGGCGGGCAGGATGAAGGGGTTGGCGATTAGCGAGACCAGCGAGATGCGCTCGAACTGATAGGCCATGATCGGTAGCGTGGTCAGTTGGGCGGCCAGGGTGAAAAGGAAGTATTCGGAGAGAGGTTGGGCGATTTTCTCGGCGGTCGTGGGCGGCGCGACGCGGGCAATGAGTTTTGCGGCGGCGTCCTGGAACGGCTGGGCGTAGAGGATCAGGCCGAGGGTGGCGGCAAAGGAAAGCTGGAAGCCGACGTCCCACAAGACGGAGGGGTTGCCGACGGCCATCAGCGCGGCGACGAAGGCCAGCGTGTTGAGGCCGTCCTGGCGGCGGCCAACCTGCCGGGCGAAGAGCGCCAGCCCGCCCATCAGAGCGGCGCGCACCACGGCCGCGTCCGCACCGACCAGAAAGGTATAGAGAGCAATGCCAATGACAGCTGCCAGCGCGCCCCGTCGCGGGCCGAGCAGGCGGCTGAAGAGGGCTACGACCAGGGCGGCGATGATGGTGATGTTGAAACCGGAGATGGCAATGATGTGGGCTGTGCCGGTATCCCTGTAGGCTTGCTGCAGGTCAGCGGGCAAACCGGTATCCACGCCCAGCAGGATGCCGGCCAGGAGCGAGGCCTCCGGGTCGGGGAAGATGCGGTAGATGACGGCCAGCGAGCTTTCTTTCAGTGCGTAGACGGCAGCCACGAGGGGATTGCCGCCGCGAAAGGGCAGCAAGGTCGCCTCGGCGGAGGGCATGTAGGCATGGATGCCTTCCCTGGCCAGATAGTCGCGGTAAGAGAATTCTTCGTTCTCAGGCGGGGTCTTCAACTGTCCGCGCAGGCGGATCACGTCGCCGTAGCGGAAAGTCTGGCCAGGCAGGACGCGTGCCAGCATCAGACCGCTGACGGGCAGGGACTCGTCACCGGTATTCACACTGGTTACGCTCACGCGCAAGTTGGTATAGGTATCGCGCACGTCGGGCGGCTCGGCCAGCGCGCCGGTGACCAGCACATCGTATTTGCGGTCGTTGTACCAGGCGATGTGATGCGCATCAATGGCTGGGATGGAAGCCTGGTAGCGAGCAGCGCCGAGGAAGAGCGCCAGGAGTAGGAGAGCAGGGGAGGGAAGAGGCAGGGGTGAAGGGGGGTGAAGACGCCGGATCACAACGGGGAGCAGACGGATGAGGATAGCGGTGAGCAGAGCACAACCGGCCAGGATAAGCCAGACGGTCAGCGCAAGGTGAACCTGCTGGGCGAGCAAGATGCCAGCCAGGAACGACAGGGAGAGCCACAGCAGAGGCAGTCTTCTGGTCAAGTTGGTCATTTAGTTGGCTGGTCGTTTGGTCGCATGGTTGAATAGTCTTATGTCGGGTAATTGGGTAGTGGGATGATTGGGTGAATGGCTCGCAAGTGGGATTCTGTTTGCCGATTGCACGATCATTGTACAGTCTCCGAGATGAGAAGGCAAGGGGGATGACTGGCTGCTGCCCTCATCTCCCCCCGCTTCGCGCCTCTTCCTCTCCCAAAGCTCGCCCTGAGCGAAGTCGAAGGGTTGGGAGAGGAAAGGGGTTAAGAGAAGGTGAGGATGAAACATTGACGTTTTGCGCTCACGCGTATAGAATAAACGCCAAGGTCACAAAAGGTTGAAGAAAAACCTTCGTGCTACTTTGTGCCCTTCGTGTTTGAAAACTGAATAACGGTCAGGGCGCCTTAGCCCCGGATGGGAAGGCTCAAAGGCGAAGCCGGTGCGAGTCCGGCGCTGTCCCGCAACTGTAAGCTCGAGATCAGGGATGTGAGGATAGAGATTAGTCCGCACAAATCTCGTAATACCACTCTCTAATATCTGTTCTCTGATCTCGAACAAGTCAGGCCGCCCGCCCTGGCCGGTTCACCATACTCCCGTGGAAAGGAGGTGGGAACGGCTTCGTCGGATTGCCTCTCCCCCTCCCCTGTCCTTGCGGCAGGGGATTTTCGTACCACAGATTCAACCACAGATGAAAGTGATAAACACAGACAGGAGAATTTCATGTTCCGCAAATTGTCTTTTGCGCTTTTGACCATTACCTTGTTCATGGCCGCGTGTGGCCCATCCGCGACGGCCACGCCCGCTCCCGCTACCACGCAGCCCCCTGCGACGGAAGCTCCCGCGGCCACCTTGCCTCCCACAGCCGCGCCCATCGTCTTGACCGACGGCCTGGGGCGCACGGTGACGCTCGTCAGCCCGGCGCAGCGCGTCGTCTCGTTGGCCGCCTCGAACACGGAAATCTTGTACGCGGTCGGCGCGGGCGCGCAGGTGGTCGGCCGCGACGAGGCTTCGAGCTATCCCGAGGCAGCAAGCGCCCTTCCAACCGTCGGCGGCTGGAGTGGATTCAGCAACGAGGCCATCGTCGCCCTCAAGCCTGACCTGGTGCTGGCTGGCGACATCAACCCGCCCGAGCTGGTCGCCTCGCTGGAGCAGCTTGGCCTGACGGTTTACCTGCTGCCCAACCCGACCACGCTGGAAGAGATGTACGCCAACCTCGAAACGGTCGGCACGCTGACCGGTCGCCAGGCAGAGGCGGCCGCGCTGGTCGAGTCGCTCAAGGCACGCGTCGCGGCCGTAGATGCGAAGATCGCCACCGTGACTGAGCGTCCCTCCGTGTTCTACGAGTTCGACGCGACCGATCCGGCCAAGCCTTATACCTATGGCCCCGGCACTTTCGGGGATTTGCTCATTCAACGCGCCGGCGGCACGAACATTGGCGCGCAACTGCAAGGCCAGTGGGTGCAGATCAGCCTGGAGCAGTTGGTGGTCGCCAACCCAGAGTTGATCCTGCTGGGCGATTCGGCCTACGGCGAGACGCCCGAGAAGGTGGCGACTCGCACCGGCTGGGAGGCCCTGTCCGCTGTGAAGGACGGCAGGGTATACCCGTTCAACGATGATCTGGTCAGCCGCCCCGGTCCGCGACTGGTGGACGGACTGGAAATGCTGGCGAAGCTGCTGCATCCGGAATTGTTCAAATAGAGATTCGAGAGGAGAGAGTGGAGAGTAGTAGGGTAGTCATCATCTCTCCTCCCTCCACTCTCCTCCCGCCATTCTTCACCCTTCACTTCCTCTATGCGCCGCATCCCCTACCTTTGGACTTTGCTCCTCCTCGCCCTGGCGATCTTGCTCTCCATCGCCATCGGCTCGGTTTTCATTTCCCCCGCCGATCTGTGGCGCATCCTGACCGGCTGGCTCTCCGCCACGTCGCTGTCCGAATCCTTGCAAACCTTCGCCTTCATCATTACCTCCATCCGCCTGCCACGCACGGTTTTAGTGCTGCTGACCGGCGCGGCCCTGGGCGGGAGCGGTGCGGCTTATCAAGGCCTGTTTCGCAATCCATTGGCCGACCCGTACCTGATCGGCGTAGCCTCCGGCGCAGGGCTGGGGGCGGCAGTTGCCATGAGCATTCAATGGCCGTACACTTTTTGGGGCCTACTGGCGGTGCCGCTGGCGGGTTTCCTGGCGGCCATGCTGGCCATCCTGCTGGTCTATTTCCTTGCCCGCCTTGGCAAGACGGTCCCGACCACAAACCTGATCCTGGCGGGCGTGGCCTTCAGCGCCTTTGCCACTTCCCTGACCTCGTTCTTGATGCTGCGCTCGACAGGCGAACTGCGCCGCGCTTTCGCCTTTTTGCTGGGCGGCTTTACCCAGACCGGTTGGAACCCTGTGCTGACTATCCTGCCCTTTCTGGCCATTGGGCTGGGATTTCTCGTCTTGAGCGGGCACGCGTTGAATTTATTACAGTTCGGCGATGATCAGGCGCAGCAGCTTGGCCTGCCCGTGACGCGCGCCAAGACCCTCATCCTGGTCGCCGCCTCCCTGGCGACGGCGGCGGCTGTATCTTTTTCCGGCGTGATCGGCTTCATCGGCCTGATTGTCCCCCACGTGATGCGCCTGTGGTTCGGCGCGGACTATCGCCGCTTGCTGCCGCTCAGCATCATCGGCGGCGCGGGCGCGCTGCTGCTGGCGGATGTGCTGGCGCGCGTCGTCATGGCGCCGCAGGAATTACCGGTGGGCATCGTGACGGCGCTCGCTGGCGCGCCGTTCTTCCTGTGGGTGCTGCGGCGCGCAAAAAATCAAGGCTATTGGTGATTGCAGATTGTGGATTGTTGAACGATGTTGAAAGTTGAAGGATTGTCGGTTTCATACGGTCAAAGGCGGGTGCTGCACAATGTTTCGCTGGAGGTCAATTCCGGTGAAGTGACGGCGCTCATCGGCCCGAACGGCGCGGGAAAATCCACGCTGGTGCGCGCTGTCAGCGGCGTCATTCCGTTAGACAGCGGAAAGATAAGTAGT
>CAYZIQ010000023.1:12177-27909 GCA_964478375.1 uncultured Chloroflexus sp.
GTAGTGACGACTTAAGTCGTCACTACGATCTGCGGTCGCTCCCCCCGATGCAGCGTGCCCGCCATTTGGCTGTGGTGCCGCAGGCTGTCTCTCTGCCTCCTGCTTTCACCGTCTGGGAGACCGTGCTGATGGGCCGCACGCCATATCTCAATTTCCTCGGCCAGACCTCCGCCCGGGATGAACAGATCGTCCACCTCGCCCTTCAAAAAGTGGATGCGCTCGACCTGTCCGAGCGGCGCGTCGGCGAACTCTCCGGCGGCGAGGGGCAACGCGTGCTGCTGGCGCGGGCGCTGGCGCAATCCACGCCAATCCTGCTGCTCGACGAGCCGACATCCAATCTCGACTTGCATTATCAGGTCAGTTTCATGGAGCTGGTGCGCGGGCTGGCGCGCAATGACAAACTGGCCGTGCTGATCGCCCTCCACGACTTGAACCTGGCCGCGCGTTACGCCGACCGCGTGGCGCTGCTGGTTGCCGGGGAAATCAAGGCCACCGGGACGCCGCGCCAGGTGTTGACACCAGAATTGATCTCGGACGCCTATCACTTAACGGTGCAGGTAGTCCCCCATCCGTTCATGGACACGCCGCTAGTGTTGCCCGGAAAATGATTGTAGCGGCAGGTCTCAGACCTGCCTCTACGGTTTTAAAAATGTAAATGATTCTCCAGGCTTCAGCACCACTGCCTTCGTGGTGGTCTCTTTTTGGACGCGGGCGGCCCAGGCGTCCGGGTCTTGGGCGATCAGGTCCCAGGTCCCGAAGTGGATCGGGATGACATGCCTGGGTGCCAGTAGCTTGACGGCACGCAGGGCGTCATCCGGACCCATGGTGTAATTGTCGCCGATGGGGATAACAGCCAGATCGATCCCTTCTTCGCCGATCAGCTTCATGTCCCCGAACAGGCCAGTATCGCCGGCGATGTAGATCTTCTTGCCGTCGTTCGTGGTCAGCAGAAAGCCGCAGGGATTGCCGCCGCAGGAGCCATCCGGCAGGCCGGAGCCGTGCAGGGCCAGGGTCAGCTTGAGATAGCCGAAGGGATGTTTGTACCCGCCGCCCAGGTGCTGGGCGTGGGTTTTCAGTCCCTGTTTGCCGAGCCAGCCGGAAATCTCGGCGTTGCTGATGATGGTGGCGCCGGTGCGCTTGGCGATGGCGACCGTATCGCCGAGGTGGTCGCCGTGGCCGTGCGAGACCAGGATGAAATCCGGCTTCACCTTGTCGGCGCGGGTGGCGGCGGCCGGGTTGCCGCTGAAATAGGGGTCAATCAGGATGCGCTTACCGTCGGTCTCGAGGCCGAGGGCAGCGTGTCCGTACCAGGTGAGGATAGTGGTCATAGTTACCTCCGTCTTCATGAAAGGTTCGTGACTCTCGATAAATAAAGGGAGGCTGGAGATGCGCGGGCGGCTTCGTACTCTGCGAGCATGCTTCGCGTCCGCTCCCTTGGTTTATTGAGATGGTAGAAGGGCTAGCCTAAGTATAGGCAAAAATGGTGCGCAGGTCAAATATTTGCCGCTACGGTAATCCGATGGATTTGGCCGATCTGGTTGCCTTCACCGAGAGCGATAAGATCATTGTGCTGGCGGAAACGTGATGGTAATACGACAAAGCAGGTGACAGTCACCTTTGTTATGAGGTGACTGTCACCTGCCTATCGTCCGAACTTTAGAATTGTTGAACTTGTCTTATGGGAATGACAGGCATACAGCGTAAATATTCATGAGTTGACTGCCTGCGGCTGTGTTGCGGGCGTACGATTCCCACTTGGTGGCGTCAACCCCCATCGAGGTATTGTAGACGACCAGGTTGTTACTCAGCGCAAACCCGCCGCCTGTGACCAGGCGGCCGGATGGACAGGCAACTCCCCCGCCAGCCGAGGCATTACCAGCAATCGAGATATGGTCGCCGACCTGGGCGGTTGTCCCAGTCGTGCCGGAGAGACATGTGGCATAGACAACAAGGCTGAGGCTAACGGGGCCATTGTTTCTTGCGTATGCCTGCCATCCGTTGCCAGAAATTGAACTGTTGTAGACCCACATGGAGTAGGGATCGGTACCAAAGCCGCCGCCTGTGACCACGCTGCCGGCCGGGCAGGGAGCCACAACGTGACCGATGTTGCCCGCGGGGATATCCGCGTGATTGTATTGTCGGCTGGTTGAACCGGTAGTATTAAAAAGACAGATTGCATACGCGTTGAGCAATTGGTCCGAAGCCGAGTTATTTTTTGCGTACACACGCCAGCCATTGCCCTCTTGAAAAGAATTATAGACAACCATATCGTTTCCAGCGGCGAATCCACCGCCGACAACGACGCTACCGCTTGGACAGTCAACAGTGCTGTTCCCGCTCGTTCCCGTGGCTATGGTAACCTGGTTCATAACCTGCTGGGTTTTAGGCAACAGGATAGGTATGATTGGTATGATTGGCATGAGTGGTGTGAGGAACAGGCCGATCGTAGGCGTGGCCGTCGGCGCAACGACAGTGATCTTCGCCGAATATGGGTTGACGACAAATATGACACCCGAGGCGTTGCGAAATTTCCAGTAGCTCTCATAGGCTCCTGGGGTGAGGGGCGCCTGCATGTTAATCGAGAGATCCACCTCCTGGCCGGGAGCGACGCTGCCAGGGAAAGGAATGGCATCAGGCGCGCCCAGATGATCCCCATGATCGAACACGATGGCGTAAGCTGCTGTCCAGGTGCAGACACCCACATTCCTCACCCGCCAGGTCTTGGTGAAAGTCGCGCCGGGGGCGAACACGGTGCCATCCGGGATGGTCTCGCTGACGAACTGGGTCTTATCGCAGATGGAAGTGGCTGAAGGGACGGGTGTATTCGTATTCGTTGGTGTGGGCGGGAGCGTTGGCACCTCCGTGTTCAGCGGGGCGAGGGGCGGCGGTTCTGTCGCTTGCGCTGGCGGTTGGCCTGCCTGTGCCGCGATCGTCTGTGCAGCAGCAGTATAGATCGCGTTTTGGTCTTGCGTCGGCGTTGCCGCCGTTGGCAGCCCACAAGCCAGGAGCACCAAAATCAAGATAACAACGAGGGGCAGTAAACGTTTCTTGTCCATAGCTACTCCTTTGGTATGTATATATCTTACATCAAACGACGAAAAAAAGCATCCTTTTTCCTGATTTGGGCTGGTCTTATGTTACTTCGAAAATACTGATGCTCTCGATGTGGTACGTCTGGGGAAATAGATCGAACGGCGTGACCTGCTTCAGCCGGTATCCTCCTGTGACCAGCCGCGCGGCATCCCGCCCAAGCGTGGACGGGTCGCACGAGACGTAGGCCAGGGTAGCGGGGCGAAGGGCAAGAATCCCGTCCAGGGCGCGGCGGTGTAGGCCGGCGCGTGGCGGGTCAACCAGGAGAATGTCGGGGCGCACATCCAATGCTGGGAGCACGTCTTCGGCAGAGGCCTCGTAGAGTTCAACGTTCTCGAACTCGTCCAGGTTGACGGCGAAATCCTCGCAGGCCGAGGGTGACGATTCGACACTGATCAGTCGCTTGACGTGTGGGGCAAAGAAGGCGCTGAACAATCCGACGCCGCAATATACGTCCAGGAGGGTGGTTTTCGGTGAGATCGGCAAAGTGGTCAACAGGTGTTCGACCATTTTTGCGGCTATGGCTGTGTTAACCTGGAAGAACGACCCCGCTGAGACATGGAAGCCGCGGCCAAGAACTCTAACAACGATATGGTCGTCCCCAGCCAGCATAACAGCATCCCCAGCCGACAAGTGCACGACCGAAATATCCGCCTCGATCTCCATCTCGGGCAGATTTGGATCGTTGCTCTCCAGGACGAGCATCACCTCCTCGTCCGCGCCCAGGCGCAGGGAGACGCGCCCCAGCCCGGAGCCGGGTTCAAATTCCAATTGAGGCCAGAGGGCGTTGAGGGCAGGTTCGGGAAGGTGGCATTCGGAAATCGCGAGAAGGCTTTGCGACGGGCCAATCCCGTTGTTGGAGCGAACAAATCGCCTCTCACCGGAGCGAACGAATCCCAATTTTCCCGCTTCTGTCAAATGAAACTGCACGTGGTTGCGGTAATTCCATTCTAGGGGAGAAAAGACTATCGGGCTGATGGGCGGGTTTTCGATATGCCCGATGCGTGTTAATTGGTCGCGCAGGATGTCCTCTTTGGCACGCAGTTGTGCCGCATAGGGCATGTGCTGGTAGTGACAGCCGCCGCACGCGCCAAAATGTGGGCATTTAGGCGTGATGCGTTCCGGTGAAGGCTCCAACACCTCAATCAATTCGGTGCGAACATGGCCGCGCTTCGCCTCCACGCTGCGGGCGCGGACAGTCTCGCCTGGCAGCGCGAAAGGGACGAAGACGGCGCGACCGCTCGTCCCCGTCAGAGGGTCAGGCAGGCGCCCCAGGGCGTCGCCGCCGTAGGTCAATTTTTCGAGCTTAACGATGAAAGTGTCAGCACTCATCCCCTGCGCAGGTTCCAGAGTTCATCCAGCACAACCTCCAACCGAGCCGACAGCAGGTCAGGCTTACCAGTGGTCACGTCATCCTCATTCTCAAATACGGCGTATGGCACGTGTTCGCCACGGACCGCGATGAACCCAGAATCGCCCTGCGCCAGGCTCCCCCAATCGTCGGCACGATAGAGTCGCTCCATCTTTTCGCTGGATAGGCCATGCTCCAGGATACTGTCGGGTCGCTGAGGGTTATAGCGGCGGCGGTTCTTCCGAAGCGATTCGGCAAACGACACACTCACGTAAACGATAGCAGCTTTTTGCAGGAGTTCGCCAGCCAGGTGGGAAAATGCCTCACCATAACCTCCGTGCTCGCTGCCGCGCGAAAACTCGACCAGCGCGGTTGTATGATCGTGATAAATCGGGTCATCGCGCAGGCGTCTTTGGTATTCCAGGCTGAGGCGTTCGATTAACAGGTGCCAGGAGGCAGGATGCTTGAAGTAGCCGCCCTCGTCGGTGTAGAGACGGGGCAGTCCCAGCCGCTGGCTCAAGATGCGGTCTTCCTCGAACCATGTCCAGAGCATGGGAAAGTCATCCAGAACGTCCAGTTCGGCGATGTGATATCGGGTGCGGCGGATATCCGGCGCGGTGTGCATCAGGAAGTCAATAATCTCGCTTTTTCCTGAGGCAGGGCGCCCAATCAGAATGAGAACATCGAAGGTGTCATTAGTCATGAGTTGTGTGGCAACGTGACAGTCACCTCGAAAATAGCTGTCGCGTTACCCTGTTCACATGAGCCTCGTTTCTGTTTCTACTTCAAGAAAAGCGCCAGGATCTGGTTCTGGAAAAGAGCCAGAATGATCATGACAACGAGGAACGAACCAGCCAAGAAGCCGATGCGCTTCAAGTCGCGCTTGATGGCGCTGTAATCCGGGTTGAATTCCGTCCTGCCGGAAAAGGAAACGGAAGCGGCGGTGGATGCGGATACAGTGCGGCTGGCTCGACGTTTATTTTTTTTACTCATAGATTCTCCTATGGGGTTTGAAGTCTTGCAAAGACAACGATACGCTTATTGTCAATCAGATAAGGATAACAGGAAATCAGCGTGACGGCTGCTTCGTTGGTAGGGGCCATGACCTCGACCTGGGTCGGCTCGACGATCTGGCTGCTGCTCACCACGTAAACATATTGGTGTTGGGCGGTATACAGGATAACCTGGTCGCCAGGCTGGAGATCGCTGAGTTCACGGAAGATCTCACCGAAAACGTCATCATGGCCCGAAAGCACCACATTCCCGATCTGGCCAGGATTGGCTGAACCGACGTGTTGGCCGATGCCTTTCTTCAACTGATCCCAACCATCGCCTTGAACGACGGGCGCGTCCACGTCAATGGCTGGGATTTGGAGGCGGATCGCCTGCTCCGGGCCGGGCGTCGGGATGGGCAGGTTGGCCAGCGACTGCACTAGCGGACGCAGGTGTTCCGGGATCTCGGACTCGTTGGGCTGCGCGCCGCCTGGCGAAGTGGGCGGCGTGTGGCCGGAGGGCAGGACAACCGCTGTAATGAGCGGCGTGGGCGAGGGCGTCGGCTGTTGCAGTGCAGCGACAACTTCTTGGTTTAACGTGCGCAGCAATCCCATCCCATTGAACAGAATACCAGCCAATCCCATCACGGCCAGGATTTCCACTGCCAGCAGGATACGATCCATCCAGCGGCGGCGCGGCGAACGGGTGGGTGCGGAAGCTGGTCCTCCCTCCGGCGTCTCGTCCCCGTAGTTTGGGGACTCGAGAACCGGCTCGGAGCGCCATTCCTTCAAGGCGGCTGGCGGCAGGTCCGGGGCCAGCATCACCGCCCGGCCGGTGCGGCGGAAGCGTTCCAGCCGTT
Organism: uncultured Chloroflexus sp.; assembly: GCA_964478375.1. GTDB lineage: Bacteria > Chloroflexota > Anaerolineae > Anaerolineales > Villigracilaceae > CG2-30-58-95. The sequence continues at coordinate 18,471 of CAYZIQ010000023.1, forward strand.
GCTGGCGGGCAACGCGACGTTTATCCAGCAACAGGCGGCGCAGTTCCTGTTCCGAAAGTTCTTCAGGCGATTTGGGCATAGCAGCAGGGGGATTATACCTCGACTAGGCGACGTTGACGCCGGATAACGGCCATGATAGAATGCACTCCGCTATGGGCGCGTAGCTCAATGGTAGAGCAGTGGCCTTTTAAGCCATTGGTTGAGAGTTCGAGCCTCTCCGCGCTCACAAATTTTCCCACTTTGACCCTAAAAATGGGGTTTTTTCCTTACCAAGACCTGCTTTTTGGCAGGTTTTTTGATTAATTTCGGCTTCGCCTTTTCCTGGCTTTTTCAAAAATGGGCGAGCGCCGTTCGTTCTTTTGTTCTCACAATCCCCCAAGACGCGCGGCTTGGTAAGTTAGCATGCCAAAAAACAATGAGATTGCCAGCAGCAGCCCTATGCTGACCATCGTCCACCGCCAGCCGGCTTCTTGTTTGATCGTTGCCATGGTTGCCGCGCAAGGGATGAAGGTCATTTGTACAACCATGAAAGCCAATGCCGCGGCCACGGACAGCGTGCCGGCAACCTTTTCGGCCAACCCCAGGCCGGTGCTTGCTCCGAACAAGATGCCCAAAACGGCAATGGTGTTCTCCTTGGCGATGAAACTGGCCAGCAGCGCCACGATGACGCGCCATTCTCCCAGTCCCATCAGTCGCCCGGCCGGCCCCAGCCAACGCCCCAGACTGGCCAGCAGGCTGCCCTGCACAACGCCTGCCGGAAAGTACGCCAACCCCCAGACGACAATCGAGACGAGCAGGATAATCGTTCCGGCCTTTCTCACAAAAGCCCAGGTGTTGTTCCAGACGAACAGACCAATCGTGCGAGCGTTGGGCAGGTGGTAGAGTGGCATCTCCATGATGAAGGCAACATGCATGCCCTTGAAAGCAACCCGATTGAGCACCGTTCCGACGAGCGCCAGGATAATGAGATTGGTCGTGACCAGTCCCCAAATGACGAAAGCAGCACGCTCGCCGAAAAAGGCCGGGGCCAAGAAGGTGATCACAGCCATTCGACCTGTGCATGGAACCAGTGGTGTGAGCAGGATCGTAAGCAGGTGGGCGCGGCGATCTTCCACGATGCGCGCTCCCATCACACCGGGCACGTTGCAGCCGAAGCTAATAAAGAGCGGCAGGAATGAACGGCCGTGCAGACCCATCCGGTGCATGAAGCGATCCATGACATACGCCGAGCGCGCCAGGTAGCCCACGTCTTCCAGTAAACCTAATATGGCAAAGAAGACGACCAGGATAGGCATGAGCGACAGCACCGTCCCCACGCCGCTGATCAGGCCGTCCGCCATCAGGCTGGCCAGCCAGGGCGGTGCAGGTGCCAGGAGCTGGCGCGCGCCCTCTGCAAGCCTTGCAATCACTCCCGCATCCAGCCGATCTACTATCGGCATAGCAAGCGTGTAGGTGAGCCAGAAGACCAGCCCCAAGATGCCCACCAACAGCACAAGCCCCCAAAATGGGTGCGTCGCCACCCTGTCCAGGCGATCGGTGAGCGTGATTGCTCCGATCCTGGGCTTCGAAATCGCAGCGCGTACCATCCGCCCGATCCATTCGTAGCGACCCCCGGCTACGTCTAGGAAGGCATCCTCGTGTTGCTTCAACACCGCGTGAATTTGCTCCCAGGCCTCAGGCGCGGATTGGCGTATGATCCCCGTAATCTCTGCATCCCCTTCCAATAGTTTTATCGCTGCCCAGTCTCCGGGATAGGGCGCCGGAACTCTTCCCGCGATCAGTGAACGGATCTCCTCCAACACCGGACGATGCTCTGGGCGGATCTCCGGCCGGTTGGGCGCAAAGGAAGCTGGGTCTTCCGCCAGCCGCAGAGCTGCATCCACCAATTCGCGCACGCCCTGATTGCGAGACGCTACCATGGGTACGATCGGAACCCCCAGGGCGGTTTCCAGCACCTGGGGTTCTATCTTTACACCTTGCTGCTTGGCGACATCCAGCATGTTGATCCCCACCACGATTGGCGTCCGCAAGGTCAAAAGCTCGGCGACCAGGTACAGGTTGCGTTCCAGCGCGGCTGCGTTGACGATGACGATGACCACGTCCGGCCGCTCGCGCAGGATAAAGTCGCGGGCGATGCGTTCCTCTTCCGAGTTTGCCGTCAGGCTGTAGGTGCCCGGTAAATCCACTAAGCGGATGAGGCTGCCGTTGTGGATGAACTTGCCGCTTTTCTGTTCCACCGTTTTTCCCGGCCAGTTGCCCACGTGCTGACTCAGGCCGGTCAGGAGGTTGAAGACGGTGGATTTGCCGACGTTGGGCTGCCCGGCCAGCGCAATCGTATAAGCGGACCCTTCGCCCTTCATAATGCTTCGACCAGCACTTTGAACGTCTCACCGCGCCCCAGGGCAATCCGCGTGTCCCTGACTGTAATGATCATCGGACCGCGACCAAAATTCTGTAAAACGGTCACCTCGACACCCGGTGTCATTCCCAGACCTGCCAGGCGGGTGGAAAACTCCCGCCCGCCGCGCAGACAGCGGACAATGGCGCGGCTTGCCTCTGGAAGATCGCTCAACGGCTTCAGAGATACCGGATGTTTACTGCCCGCATCTGTTTTTTCGATGTTTTGAGCTGATTTTCTATTCATATTCTTCTATGCGACTCTAATCGCCTTCGCGACACTGTGGGCAATAACCGCGCAGGTGCAGGTGGACATCAGTAATCTGTAAATTTTCACTGTCACACAGTCTATGTACCATGTCCATCACTTGGGGCGATTCGAACTCGACTACCCGCCCGCACTTCAGACAGGTGAAGTGATGGTGAGGAGAAGAGGGCATCGCCTCGAAATGGCCATGGTCTTCTCCCAGTTGGTCCTCTTGCACCAAACCGACTTCTTTCAACAGCGCCAGCGAGCGGTAGATGGTAGCAAGACCAATTTCAGGATCGTGGGCTTTGGCTCGCTCATAAAGCATCTCGGCATCCAGGTGATCTCGGCTTTCTTCCAGGATTTCCAGAACGAGCTGCCGCTGACGGGTGAGCCTCCGTCCATGGCTGCGAATGGTATCTATCGAATCGCTCTTTAATGCCATTGCGTTCCCTTGTCCGGGTGGACTTAATGGTAGAACTTACACAGTTCAGGGTGGTTGCACATCCCAGAATCCTTTTCAACTACGCAACTTCTAAAAGGACTAGAATTTCAGCTAATATTGAGAATAACTCTCATTATCAATTATAGCAGGAGTCCTCGAAGCCTCAAGTGACAAAGGTCATAAAAGTGGGGCAGGATTTAATGATAAGATGACGTACAATCGAAAGAAAAATTTGCCGAGGAGGAAGCACATGAAGAAAACCTCGAATGTCTGGTTCGCTGTGGTCATCCTCGCAGTTGCGACCCTGGCTTGTGGCGCTACTTCTACTCTCACGCCCACATTGGATGTCAATGAAGCAGCGGCGACCTTGGTTGCGGCGACTCTCGCCGCGCTCACTCAAAATGCTCCTCAACAACCATCGGACACGCCGAACCTGCTTAGGGCTCTACCTCCTGAGGCCAGTCCAACCTTCGCGCCGACGATGCCTCCCCTTCCCCCAGCGCTGCGCGTGGCTTACGTTAAAGACAATAATGCCTGGATCTGGACGGAAGGCCTTGGCACGTTGGCCCTGACAGCCTCCGGCGATGTCCAGGATGTGCGCATCTCAGGTGATGGGTTGGTGGTAGCTTATGTGCGCCAAAGTGCCCCGTTCAGCCCGGAAATCTGGGCCGTTGACAACGATGGTAGTAACACTCGCTTGCTGGTCAGTTCGGCAGATTTCTGGGCAACTTATACCGGCAGCCCGAGCGACGCCCCCAGCGGGATTGGTCCGTACCAGTTTGGCTGGCGCCCCGGCACCCACATCTTGTACTACAACGCCGAGCCGCTCTTCGAAGGCCCCGGTTTGATGGGCTATGACGACCTGCACACGGTCAACGCCGATACGCTGGCCAAGGTTACCATCTTCAGTTCTGGGGATGGCGGCAAGTTCTATTTCTCCACCGATGGTGCCCAGATGGCTATTGTCACGCCGACGAGCATTAGCCTGGCCAACGCAGACGGGAGCAACCTGCGCCCGGATGTGCTTACATTTGCCTCCGTCATTACTTACAGTGAATATCTCTATTATCCCAGTCCGGTCTGGGCAGCTGATTCCAATGTGCTGCGTGTCACCATTCCCCCTGCCGATCCCATGCTCACGCCGCTTAACCCAACTGGCGTCTGGTACATTCCCACCGATGGCTCTCCCGCAGTCCTCAGTACAAACATCCTGGCTATCCCCTTCGCGTGGCCGGATACTGCTATCTCGCCCGACTTGGCCCGCATTGCCTATGCCCAATCCATTGGCCTCCCTGCTGATAACATGCGCGAACTGCACCTGGCGAACGCCGACGGTTCCGCGGATACGGTTTACATGATGGGCGAATCTCTGGAACTCATCAACTGGCTGCCGAACTCAACGCAATTCGTCTTCGTGGTGCGGGGAAGTGGGGCAACCAGAGGGATTCACGTGGGGACTGTGGGCGGCGGTTACATCACCCTGTCCGCCGACCCGACCAAAATGCGGGATATTGCCTGGGTGGACGATACGCATTTTCTCTATTTGTGGAGCAATTCCGGCACCTGGGAATTGCGTTACAACATCCTGAGCGGCGTTGGAAGCACCCTGCTGGATAAAGGTCAAATCTGGGGATATGATTTTTCGAAATAAGAAACCCGGCCTGTGGTCAGCCTTGCAATGACGAACCTACTTCCTTCGCGAAGATCCCTGTAGGGGATTGGCCCGCCGTTCTTTGCCACCCTGAAACTGACCGGCGGGATAGCTCCAGGGAGAGGGCGACAAGCTAACCGGTTGTGCAGTGAACGAACCCGTTTCCTTCTCGAAGCACCCCCGAGGAGGCAAGGAAACGGGTTCGTCACTGTTTACTGATCACTGCTCACTGTATTTTTCCGGCAACCAACAACACAGCACCAACTCGCGCGCCGCCTTGACCTCGTCCATTCGTCCAAACGGCGTCTTGCCTGCACCCGTAAGGGCGTGCGGGGCGGAGTGGAGCAGCGCCGGGTCGGTCTTGGCCTCCTCGGCAATCTTGATCAGCGCATCTGCGAAACGGTCGAGCGTATCCTTGTTCTCGGTCTCGGTCGGCTCGATCATCAGCGCCTCGTGGACAATGAGCGGGAAGTAGTTGGTCGGCGGGTGGAAATCGTAATCCATCAGTCGCTTGGCGATATCCAATGCCTTGACATCCGATCCTTCCACTTTGCCCTCGGCCACGAATTCGTGCATGCAGATGCGGTCGAACGGTACGGTGTAGACGCCTTTCAACCGTGCCTTGAGGTAGTTGGCGTTCAGCACCGAATACTCGGCCACCTGCCGCAGCCCGTCCGCGCCGTGCATGGCAATGTATGTGTAGGCGCGCACCAGCATCCCGAAATGCCCGTGGAAGGCTTTGAGGCGGCCAATCGTCTTTTTAGGGGTGACGAAGCCAAACAATGGAGGCAGGTCTTCTTCGCCCTCTTCGATGACGCCGACGATGGGCGCGGGCAGGAACTCGGCCAGGCGCGCAGCGACGCCGACCGGACCCGAGCCTGGGCCGCCGCCCCCGTGCGGAGTCGAGAACGTCTTGTGTAGGTTGAAGTGCATCACGTCAATGCCCACATCTCCGGGGCGCAGCACGCCGAGCAGAGCGTTGAGATTGGCGCCATCGCCATACACCAACCCGCCGCACTCGTGGACGATCTTCACCACTTCCTCGACGTGCTCATCGAACAGGCCGAGCGTGTTCGGGTTGGTCAGCATCAGGCCGACGACGGTCTCGTCGCAGGCGGCTTCGAGGGCGGCCAGATCCACGTTGCCGCGTGGATCGGATGGGATCTGCACTACCTCCAGGCCGCTCATGCCTGAGGAGGCTGGGTTGGTCCCGTGCGCCGAATCGGGAATGAGCATCTTGACGCGCTTGGCGTCGCCGCGGTCGCGGTGATAGGCACGCATGATCAGTACGCCGGTCAATTCGCCGTGTGCGCCGGCCGCCGGCTGCAGGGTCACGGCGGCGAAGCCGGAAATCTCCTTCAGCCATTCCTGCAACTGGTACATCAAAGCCAGGTTGCCCTGCACAGTCTCGACCGGCTGGAGTGGATGGGTGAAGGCAAAGCCGGGCAGTCGGGCGGTATCCTCGTTGATCTTCGGGTTGTACTTCATCGTGCAGGAGCCGAGCGGATAGAAGCCGCCGTCCACGCTGTAGTTGAAGCGTGAGAGGTGCATGTAGTGGCGCACCACGTCCACCTCAGCCAGTTCGGGGAGCGGAAGTTCGGCCCGCAGCAGGGATTCGGGCAATTTGGCGCGCGGCACATCCGGGTCCGGGAAAGTGACGCCGGTCCGTCCGGGGGAGGATAATTCGTAGATAGTTGGTTCTACACAGAGCGGAGCGCCGCCCTGCGCCTGCCTGTCCCTGTCAGGGGGTCGAAGGGTCGAAGTGCCTGTTCCGAGCGTAGTCGAGGAATTAGTCATGGTTCACCTCCGCAAGCGCGTCCACCAGTGCATCAATTTCGTCTTTGGTATTCATCTCGGTCACGGCGATCAGCATGTGGTCTTTCAGGGATGGGTAATCCCGACCCAGATCGTAGCCGCCCAGGATGCCATGTTCGAGCAGGTGATCGTTGATCGCCTCCACCGGCTGCGGGCAGCAAACCGAGAATTCGTGGAAGAACGGCGTATCGAAACACAGACTGTAGCCCTTGATTTTGCTGATATTTTTGGCGGCGTAGTGCGCCTTGTGATAGCACAGCTCGGCCACCTGGCGCAGGCCGGTTTGCCCAAGCAGCGACATATAAACCGCCGAGGCCAGTGCCATCAGCCCCTGATTGGTGCAAATATTGGAGGTGGCGCGCTCACGTTTGATGTGCTGCTCCCGGGCGGTGAGAGTCAGCACGTAGGCACGCTGGCCGCGATTGTCAACGGTTTCACCCACCAGTCGTCCGGCCATTTTGTGGATGTACTGCTTGCGGGTGGTGAAAAAGCCCAGGTAGGGGCCGCCGTAGGAGAGCGGGATACCCAGCGGCTGGCCCTCGCCGACGACCATGTCCGCGCCCATCTCGCCGGGCGTTTTGAACAGCGCCAGGGCAGTCGGGTTGGCCGCCACGCAGACCAGCGCGCCTGCTGCGTGCGCGGCCTCGATGAGCGCGGTGTAATCGTAGATGCGCCCGAAGAAATCGGGATATTGGACGATGACCAGCGCCGTATTTTCGTCAACCAGCGCTTCGAGACTGTTCACTGATAACTGTTCACTGCTCACTGTCTCCGGATCATCGCCTGCGAGGGTCAGATCCATACCCTGGACATAAGTGCGCAGGGTCTCTCGATATTGAGGGTGGACAGCCGGCGAGATGACCACCTTGGTGCGCTTGCCGCGGAACTGGGCGTAGGCCATGTTGACGGATTCGGCTACAGCCGTCGCGCCGTCGTAGTGCGAGGCATTCGAGACTTCCATGCTGGTCAGCGCGGCTATCAGGCTTTGGTACTCGAAGATAGCCTGCAGCGTGCCTTGTGAGATTTCCGGCTGGTATGGAGTATAAGCGGTGTAGAATTCACCGCGCCGCAGGATGTGATCAACGACGGCGGGAATATAGTGGTTGTACGCTCCCGCGCCGAGGAAGGAAACCAGGTCAGTGCGGATGTTCTCGTTGCCGAGGGCAAGTTCGTTCAACTCGGCGGCGACCTCCATTTCGGTCAATGCGGGAGGCAGATCCAATTTCGGGAAGCGGTGCTTCTTGGGAACATCCCGGAACAGTTCCTCCATGCTTTTGACGCCGATGGTTGCCAGCATCGCGTCCCGTTCTTTGGGACTGATGGGAATATAGTTCATGGCTACTCCTTCATGCAGCAACCAATGAACAGTTATCAGTTATCAGTCATTAGGGATTAGTACTGACCACTGATTACTGTTCACTGACTAATGCGCTCTCTCTTCGCAATATTTCTGGTACGCGGCCGCATCCATCAAACCGGACGCGTCGCCGCCCTCGATTTGAACCATCCAGCCCGCGTCGTAGGGATCTTTGTTGAGGATTTCGGGGCTGTTTGCCAGTTCCTCGTTGATGGCGACGACTTTGCCGGAGGCTGCGCCGTACGCCTCCGCGGCGGCCTTGACCGACTCGACCGAGGCGATTGGCTTACCTTGCTCGACCGTCTCGCCGGCCGCGACGACGATCTCGACGAAGACGATATCCGAAAGCTGACCTTGGGCGTAATCGCTCAATCCCATCTTGCCGGTGGCCAGGTCGAACCATTCGTCGGTTTTGGTGTACTTGAGATTGGAAGGAATGTTCATCTTGCAGCTCCTCAAACAGGTGATTTTGGCGAAAGCAAAAAAGGCGCACGCAGATAGAACGTGCGCCTCTGTTATTTTCACCTGAGAGATTCTCCTGAGCGGAGGCCCGAGCAAAGCGAGGGCCGCAGCCGAAGGATTGCCCCGTCGGTGTCCCTTATGGGACTTTCCAGAGGAAAGCGGTGCAGGGTCCTTTTGCCTGAGAGTTTCGTCCAGCCTCGCCAGCCACCGGACTTGCCCCTTCGGCGTCCCTCGTCTTCGCTTGCGCTTCGCTCGGGATCTCTTCCCTGCTGCCGTTTTGATTGTATGCTTGTATTCTACGTGAAGTGAAGAGCAAAATCAAGGGCAAATGAGAAGTTGTAAGGGGAATAAAATGACCGGTCTCGCGGGAGGCCGGTCAGAGTTCCGTGCGTGCTGCCTGGATTATCCGGTCAGGGTGCCACGCACCCAGTCGCCGACCAACCAATATTTGAAGTCCTGTCCCTGGCTGCATTGGATGCCGCCGATGACCCCATAGATGAGCGCCCCCAGTGGCATGAGCAAGAACACGGGCGTCAGCAGGAGGGCAAACGAGATGAGCAAGATGCCGACGATCAGCGCTGAAAGGATACCGGTCACGGCCCACATCAAGCCGATCAAGGCGCCTGCGCCGCCCCACCAGATCAACTGGAAGATGAACGACTGAAGGGAATGATAAGCAACGTACCTCGAACGGTCCTTGTAGATCAAATAGATCAATAGAGCGACTACTGGCCCAAGGAAACCGGTGATAAGGTTGGTCAGCACACTGAGATGGGCGATCATTGCCCAGGTGCGCTCATCACCGGGAGATAGCGGTTGGGGAGGCATGGCGGGTATCGGAGGGGCAGGAGGAACCGGCGGCAGAGGTGAGGGAGGTGGTGGTGCGACTGGTTCAGCCGGAGCTGTCGAAGCGACAGGCTCAACCGGTTCGGCGAGGGGGGTTGATTTCTTAGCGGGCATGGCATTCTCCTAAGAATTGTACGTGTTGTGATCGAATAAACCTATCAGGATATAACGATTTATTCAGGAGAACGTTGCAGGAGATTAAACCAAAGAAGCCCGCCC